>NZ_JAOTQT010000018.1:0-143632 GCF_025685725.1 Burkholderia sp. BKH01
GAAGTACCGCCACCCGAAGCACCGCCACCCGAAGCACCGCCACCCGAAGCACCGCCACCCGAAGTGCCGCCGCCCGAAGTGCCGCCACCCGAACCGCCGCTACCCGAACCGCCGCCACCCGAACCGCCGGTGCCGGACGCATTGCCTCCGCGGCCCGTGCCGCCTGACGTTGCGCCTGTCGCTCCACCAACACCAGCAGGTCCGACGGCACCGTTTCCGTTATTTCCACCGCTGCCGCTGCCGCCGCCGGGGTTTCCGCCACTGCCGCTCGCGCCGGCACCGTGACCACCGATGCCACCGCCCGCATAGACGAGCGACGCGCACGCAGCCGGATTGGCCGCGCACGACGAAGCGTCCTCGACCAGCATCATGACGGTGTCCGCGTCGGCGTTCGCGACGGGCGCGGAGTCGGGCGCCGCATTCTGCGCGACTGCATACGAGCAGCAGCACGCAAACGCAGCTGCGGCCATCAAGGTCGCGCGATAGCACCGTCCCGCCGCGCGGAACGGCTGTTTTGTCTTAAGCATCATGGCCTCCCGTGCGCGCGAAGTGTCGTAGCCGCGCGGCTATCTACGTGTGGTGCAGGGGGCCAGCAAAGATTCGTTATCCTTTCGGTCGCCGATTGCCTTCGGGCTGGCGCTTGAAGCCAGCCGCGAACGCGGATCGGCACGCGGGCCCGCCGTGCGAAGCCCTATCTGCGAGATTCGTGCCATCGGCCGCTTATGCCCGTGGCGCAAGGCGCACGCATGCGTGCGACGGCGCATGAAACGTCGTCGAGGGGGTTTTGTTTCCGAAATGAAACGTCTGAACGATGCTCAGCGCGCCGGCGCGTCGGCCGCGCGCTGCCAGCGGTGGAACAGGATCGATGCGATCCAGCAGACGAGGAACAGCGCGACGATGCCGTAGCCGATCGAGCCGAAGCGTTCGCCGAGCGCATCGAGCGCGTCGCGCACGGGGCCTGTCAGCGACAGCTTGTCGGCCAGCAGGCCGGCCGCCTCGATCCCGCCGATCGCAAGCGCGACGGCCGCCGAGACGAACGTGATGCTCGCGTTGTAGAGCAGCTTGCGCTGCGGATCGTCCATCGCCCAGCCATACGCATGAATCATCAGCACGTTGTCGGTCGAGTCGATCAGCGTCATGCCGGCGGTGAACAGTGCGGGAAACAGCATGACCGTATAGACCGGCAGGCTCTGGCTCGCCTGCGCGGCTGCGATCGCGAGCAGGCCGATTTCGGTTGCAGTATCGAAACCGAGCCCGAACAACACGCCGACCGGATACATGTGCCAGCTTTTCGACACGAACCGGAACAGCGGGCGCAGCAGCCGCGACACGAGTCCGGCCGGGCGGTGCACGTGCGGGGCGCCGTGCGCGTGCTCCGGCGCTCCGCGATAACGCCGCCACACGTCGCGCAGGATCATCAGGTTCACGCACGCGAGCACGAGCAGGAAGGTCGCCGACACCGCCGTGCCGATCGTGCCGCCGATCTCGCGAAACGCATCGAACCGGTCGCGCAGCGCGAACGCGGTCAGCGCGATGCCGAGCGTCGCGGCGATTACGATCGTCGAATGGCCGAGCGAGAAGAACAGCCCGACGCTCACCGGACGCTGGCCGTCCTGCATCAGCTTGCGCGTCGCGACGTCGATCGCCGCGATGTGATCGGCGTCGACCGCATGACGCAGCCCGAGCCCGTACGCGATCGCCGCGGTGCCGAGCAGCAGCGGATGGTCGCGCAGCACCGCGAGCGCCCACAGCCAGACGGCGACGTTCGCGGCGATCAGGCCGGCGTAGAGCATCAGCAGACGGCGTAGAGCATCAGCAGACGGCGCAGGGCAGGAGTGGGCGGCGGCATCGGGACGGTTCCATCAGACGAATCGCATTGCATTGTGGCATGCGAAAAAACGCGTGACGGGCCGATCAAAAAAGCCGCGGGCGGTGCGCATCGGACAAAAAAAACCCGTCCGGCGGAACCGGACGGGCTTTGCATGATGCGGCAGGGCGCAAGCGCCCGGCGCTTACTTCGTTTTCGCGTTGATCACGCCTTCCGACACGTTGGCCGGCGTTTCCGCGTAGTGCTTGAACTCCATCGAGTACGTCGCGCGGCCCTGCGTGGCCGAACGCAGCGACGTCGAATAGCCGAACATCTCGGCCAGCGGCACTTCGGCGCGCACGAGCTTGCCGCCGCCGCCCGCGATGTCCTCCATCCCCTGCACGATGCCGCGCCGGCTCGACAGGTCGCCCATCACGTTGCCCATGAAGTCCTCGGGCGTCTCGACCTCGACGGCCATCATCGGCTCGAGCAGCACGGGCTTCGCGCGGCGCATCGCTTCCTTGAACGCCATCGAGCCGGCCATCCGGAACGCGTTTTCGTTCGAGTCGACGTCGTGGTACGAGCCGAACGTCAGGTGCACCTTCACGTCGACGACCGGGTAGCCCGCGAGCACGCCGCTCTTCAGCGTTTCGGTGATGCCCTTGTCGACGGCCGGGATGAATTCGCGCGGAATCACGCCGCCCTTGATCTCGTCGAGGAACTCGTAGCCCTTGCCCGGGTTCGGCTCGAGCGTGATCACCGCATGGCCGTACTGGCCGCGGCCGCCCGACTGCTTGACGAACTTGCCCTCGACGTCGGACGCCGTCGTGCGCACCGTCTCGCGATACGCGACCTGCGGCTTGCCGACCGTCGCTTCGACGCCGAACTCGCGCTTCATCCGGTCGACCAGGATTTCGAGGTGGAGCTCGCCCATCCCCGAAATGATCGTCTGGCCGGACTCTTCGTCGGTCTGCACGCGGAACGACGGGTCTTCCTGCGCCAGGCGGTTCAGCGCGAGGCCCATCTTTTCCTGGTCGGCCTTCGTCTTCGGTTCGACGGCCTGCGAGATCACCGGCTCCGGGAATTCCATCTTCTCGAGGATGATCGGCTTGGTCGGATCGCACAGCGTGTCGCCCGTCGTCGCTTCCTTCAGGCCGACGGCCGCCGCGATGTCGCCCGCGCGCACTTCCTTGATCTCCTTGCGTTCGTTCGCGTGCATCTGCAGGATCCGGCCGAGCCGTTCCTTCTTGTCCTTCGTCGCGTTCAGCACCGTGTCGCCGGATTCGACGACGCCCGAATACACGCGGAAGAAGATCAGCTGGCCGACGAACGGGTCGGTCATGATCTTGAACGCGAGCGACGAGAACGGCTCGTCGTCGCTCGGATGACGTTCCGCCGGCTTTTCCGGATCGTGGAAGTCGTGGCCGAGGATCGCGGGTACGTCGACCGGCGACGGCAGGTAGTCGATCACCGCGTCGAGCATCGCCTGCACGCCCTTGTTCTTGAACGCGCTGCCGCACAGCATCGGCACGATCTCGTTGGCGACCGTGCGCTTGCGCAGCGCGGCCTTGATCTCGTCCTCGGTCAGCGATTCGTGGTCGTGCAGGTACTTCTCGAGCAGTTCCTCGCTGGCTTCCGCCGCGGCCTCGACCATCTTCTCGCGCCATTCATGCGCGAGCTCGACGAGGTTCGCGGGGATCTCCTCGTACGCGAACTTCACGCCCTGGCTTTCGTCGTCCCAGACGATCGCCTTCATCTTCACGAGATCGACGACGCCCTGGAAATGATCTTCCGCGCCGATCGGAATCTGGATCGGCACGGCGACGCCCTTCAGGCGCTCGCCGATCTGCCGCTGCACGCGGAAGAAGTCGGCGCCGACGCGGTCCATCTTGTTGACGAACGCGATGCGCGGCACCTTGTACTTGTTCGCCTGGCGCCACACGGTTTCAGACTGCGGCTGCACGCCGCCGACCGAGTCGTAGACCATGCACGCGCCGTCGAGCACGCGCATCGAGCGCTCGACTTCAATCGTGAAGTCGACGTGCCCGGGCGTGTCGATGATGTTGATCCGGTGTTCCGGGTAGTTGCCGGCCATGCCTTTCCAGAAGGCAGTGGTCGCCGCCGACGTGATCGTGATGCCGCGTTCCTGCTCCTGCTCCATCCAGTCCATCGTGGCCGCGCCGTCGTGCACTTCGCCGATCTTGTGGCTCACGCCGGTATAAAACAGGATGCGCTCGGTCGTCGTGGTCTTGCCGGCATCGATGTGAGCGCTGATCCCGATATTGCGATAGCGCTCGATGGGGGTTTTGCGGGGCACGTGAACCTCCTGGTGGTTCGGATCGTAAGCGGGCAGGCTGGACCGGCCCGGGTTTGGAACAAGCGAGACTTAAAGCATAGCGCTTGCGCGTGGCTTTTGCAGATGCGGCCAGCGCCGGCGGAATCAAGCCGGGCAGCGCCGACCGCAGGCGAAAAAAAAGCCGGCGCGCAACGGGCAGCCGGCTTCGGTCGGGGCGCGGCGCGAGGCCGCGGACCGCTGTTACTGCGCCTTCGGCAGGCCTTCGAGCTTCATGCCGGGCTTGATGCCCTTCGCGGCGAACCAGCCCTTGCTCATTTCGAGCGCATAGACGCCGTTGTTGCGCGGGCAGTGGTTGTCGGTCGTCTCTGCCTTCATCTCGTCGATGTCGGTGATCGTGCCGTCCGCGCGGATGAACGCGATCGACAGCGGGATCAGCGTGTTCTTCATCCAGAAGCAGTGCACGGCATTCTCGTTGAACACGAACAGCATGCCTTCGTTCGGCGCGAGCTGCGAACGGTACATCAGCCCCTGTTCGCGGTCGGCGTCGTTCGCGGCGACGGCCGCGTCGATCACGTACATGCCGGCGCGCAGCTTCAGGCGCGGGAACTCGCTCGGCTGCTTGGCGCCGGGCGGCATCTGCGCGCTGGCGGCCTGCATGCCGAGCGCGAGGACGGCGAGCGCGGCGGGAAACACGGCGGCGCGCGCAAGGCGGCCGAGCGACGAGCGCAGGGAGAATTGCACAGCGAGGCTCCTATCTGGAAAACGAGACCCGCATGGTACGCGATGCGCGCCGGCGGGCACAAAAAGAAAAAGGCAGATCGCCTTGCGGTGATCTGCCTTTCAACGCCGTAAGAACGGCAAGACTGCGTGTTCTTGACTGCGTTATTACAACCAGCTTGCTTAGTTCGAAGCAGCTGCCGGGGCTTCGGCTTCGCTTGCAGCCTTCTTCGCAGCGTGGTGCTTCTTAGCTGCGTGGTGCTTCTTGTGCGTTGCCTTCTTAGCCGGTGCCGAAGCAGCTTCTGCCGGAGCAGCAGCAGCCGGAGCGGCCGGAGCCGAAGCTTGTGCGAAAGCAGCCGTTGCGAAGAGACCAGCGACCAGAGCGGCGATCAGTTTGTTCATGTTGTGTTCCTCAGCTTTAGTTAATTAACCAAATGACCCGGCATAGGAGTCATGACGTCTAACGGTGCCATCCACCTTTCGGTTGACAGACGCTTCGAGAAATTTCTCATTGCGCTGCGGGCGCCGAATCGTATTCGAATAAAACGTCGCTTTCGTGACGCAAACACGTTCGGCTGCCAATGCCGGATAGCTCAGGGTGGCATCTGCGTGGTTTAACGCGCGATCTTCGCAGGCGGTTGACGAAAAAGATGACGAAAAAATCGCGCGCCGCGGATTCGTCATCCGGCGGGCGCGAAACCGTCCCACGGCGCGCGCGGCGGCAGTGCGATTGTTTCTCCCGGTGCAATGCCGAGCGCGAATATGTCCAGCGCACCGATGCCGACGCGCACCAGACGCAACGTCGGGAAGCCGACGGCCGCCGTCATCCGGCGCACCTGCCGATTCTTGCCTTCGGTGATCGCGAGCTCGATCCATGTGGTCGGGATCGCGGCACGGTAGCGGATCGGCGGGTTGCGCGGCCACAGCGCGTCGGGCGGCTCGATGAACTCGGCGCGGCACGGGCGCGTCACGTAGTCGCCGAGATCGACGCCGCGCGCGAGCGCCTTCAGGTCGGCCGGGCCGGGCGCGCCCTCGACCTGCGCCCAGTAGCGCTTGACCAGCTTGTGGCGCGGCTCCGCGATGCGCGCCTGCAGCGTGCCGTCGTCGGTGAGCAGCAGCAGACCCTCGCTGTCGGCGTCGAGCCGGCCGGCCGCATAGACGCCGGGCGTTTTTACCCAGTCGCCGAGCGACGGCCGCGTCTCGTGCGCGGAAAACTGGCAAATCGTGCCGAACGGCTTGTTGAGGGCGATCAGGTTCATGGCGGGGCGCCCGCCCGGCGCGCCGCGGGAAGCGGGGCAGGCGGTCTATGGCAAATGGCGGAATCTTAATGCATAATACGGAACGGCAAGTCCTCTGTCTTATATAAGACATAAGTGAGGTCTTGTACGCAGTGCCGCGCTTCATGCCGAAGTGCCCGGTTGGGGCGCTAGAATAGCGGCTCGCTGTTGCCGTCACGGGGTGGCCATGCCGCGCCCCCGACGCGCGCGCAGCTTCGACCAGCATCACCTGCTCAGCCACGTCACTGGAGTCGATCATGCCGTATCAGCACATCAAGGTTCCGGAAGGCGGTGACAAGATCACCGTCAACAAGGACTTCTCGCTCAACGTTTCCGATCAGCCGATCATTCCCTATATCGAAGGCGACGGTACGGGCTTCGATATCACGCCGGTCATGATCAAGGTCGTCGATGCGGCGGTCGCGCATGCCTACAAGGGCAAGCGCAAGATTCACTGGATGGAGATTTTCGCGGGCGAGAAGGCGACGAAGGTGTACGGTCCGGACGTGTGGCTCCCGGACGAAACGCTGCAGGTGCTGAAGGAATACGTGGTGTCGATCAAGGGGCCGCTCACGACTCCGGTCGGCGGCGGCATCCGTTCGCTGAACGTCGCGCTGCGCCAGGAACTCGACCTGTACGTGTGCCTGCGCCCGGTCCAGTACTTCAAGGGCGTGCCGTCGCCGGTGCGCGAACCGCAAAAGATCGACATGGTGATCTTCCGCGAGAACTCGGAAGACATCTACGCGGGCATCGAATGGGCCGCGGGCTCCGAGCAGGCGAAGAAGGTGATCAAGTTCCTGCAGGACGAGATGGGCGTGAAGAAGATCCGCTTCCCGGAAACCTCGGGGATCGGCGTCAAGCCCGTGTCGACCGAAGGCACCGAGCGCCTCGTGCGCAAGGCGATCCAGTACGCGATCGACAACGATCGCAAGTCGGTCACGCTGGTGCACAAGGGCAACATCATGAAGTTCACGGAAGGCCTGTTCCGTGACGCCGGTTACGCGCTGGCGCAGAAGGAGTTCGGCGGCGAGCTGATCGACGGCGGGCCGTGGATGCGCGTGAAGAACCCGAAGACGGGCAACGAGATCGTGATCAAGGATTCGATCGCCGACGCGTTCCTGCAGCAGATCCTGCTGCGCCCGGCCGAATACGACGTGATCGCGACGCTGAACCTGAACGGCGACTACATCTCCGATGCGCTGGCCGCGCAGGTCGGCGGCATCGGGATCGCGCCGGGCGCGAACCTGTCGGATTCGGTCGCGATGTTCGAGGCGACGCACGGCACCGCGCCGAAGTACGCGGGCAAGGATTACGTGAACCCCGGTTCCGAGATCCTGTCGGCGGAAATGATGCTGCGCCATCTCGGCTGGACGGAAGCGGCCGACACGATCATCGCGTCGATGGAGAAGTCGATCCTGCAGAAGCGCGTCACGTACGACTTCGCGCGCCTGATGGAAGGCGCGACGCAGGTGTCGTGCTCGGGCTTCGGCGAAGTGCTGATCGAGAACATGTAAGTCCCCTTGCGGGGTGGGCCGGAGCGTTTCCGGCCGCCCCGGCGCCTACTGCCGGCGCCGGGGCGTTTCGTGGATGGCAGGTTTGTTGGCAGGGCGGTCCGGCATGCGGGCCGCGGCGCCGCGATGCGGCCCGGATGCCCTGCAAGGTAGAACATGACGGCCCTCGCAATACCACCGCCCGGCTGAGCCGGCGTGCCCCTTTCGCGACCGACCCGGTCGCTCCCCGCCGGTTACCGCCGGCGCTCCTCAGTCCCACAATCACGTAGCAATGCTTTGACCACCATGTCCACTTCGCCCAAGATCATCTATACCCTCACCGACGAAGCGCCCGCGCTCGCGACCTATTCGCTGCTGCCGATCGTCAAGGCCTTCACGCGCTCGTCCGGCGTCGCCGTCGAAACGCGCGACATCTCGCTCGCCGGCCGCATCATCGCGGCATTCGCGGACGTCCTGCCGCAGGAGCAGAAGGGTTCCGACGATCTGGCCGAGCTGGGCCAGCTCACGCTGAAGCCGGAAGCGAACATCATCAAGCTGCCGAACATCAGCGCGTCGGTGCCGCAGCTCAAGGCCGCGATCGCCGAACTGCAGGCGCAGGGCTACGCGCTGCCGGCCTACCCGGAAGACCCGTCGACGGATGAAGAGAAGGCCGTCAAGGCCCGCTACGACAAGATCAAGGGCAGCGCGGTGAACCCGGTGCTGCGCGAAGGCAACTCCGACCGCCGCGCGCCGCTGTCGGTCAAGAACTACGCGCGCAAGCATCCGCACAAGATGGGTGCGTGGCAGGCCACGTCGAAGGCGCACGTCGCGCACATGAGCGAAGGCGACTTCTACGGCAGCGAGAAGTCGGCGCTGATCGCCGATGCGGGCAGCGTGAAGATCGAACTCACGACGACCGACGGCGCGAAGAAGGTGTTGAAGGAAAAGACGGCCGTGAAGGCCGGTGAAGTCATCGACGCATCGGTGATGAGCCGCAACGCGCTGCGCAGCTTCATCGAAGCGCAGATCGCCGATGCGAAGGCGCAGGGCGTGCTGTTCTCGGTGCACCTGAAGGCGACCATGATGAAGGTCTCCGATCCGATCCTGTTCGGCCATTTCGTGTCGGTGTTCTACCGCGACGCGCTCGCGAAGCACGCGGACGTGCTCGCGCAGGTCGGTTTCAACCCGAACAACGGGATCGGCGATCTGTACGCGCGCCTGAAGGACCTGCCGGCCGACACGCGCGAAGCGATCGAAGCCGACATCAAGGCTGAATACGCGGTGCGCC
The DNA here is from genome assembly GCF_025685725.1 of Burkholderia sp. BKH01. Taxonomy (NCBI): domain Bacteria; kingdom Pseudomonadati; phylum Pseudomonadota; class Betaproteobacteria; order Burkholderiales; family Burkholderiaceae; genus Burkholderia; species Burkholderia sp. BKH01. Next base: position 8,876 of record NZ_JAOTQT010000018.1, read on the forward strand.
CGCGCCTCGCGATGGTCAACTCGGACAAGGGCATCACGAACCTGCACGTGCCGAGCGACGTGATCGTCGACGCGTCGATGCCGGCGATGATCCGCGAGTCGGGCTGCATGTGGGGCCCGGACGGCGAGCTGTACGACGCGAAGGCCGTGATTCCGGACCGCTGCTACGCGGGCGTCTACCAGGCCGTGATCGAGGACTGCAAGCAGCACGGGGCATTCGATCCGGTCACGATGGGCAGCGTGCCGAACGTCGGCCTGATGGCGCAGGCGGCCGAAGAATACGGTTCGCACGACAAGACGTTCCAGATCCCGGCGGACGGCGTCGTGCGCGTCACCGATGAAGCCGGCAACGTGCTGCTCGAGCACGCGGTCGAGTCGGGCGACATCTGGCGCATGTGCCAGACGAAGGACGCGCCGGTGCAGGACTGGGTCAAGCTGGCGGTGAACCGCGCCCGCGCGACCGGCGCACCGGCCGTGTTCTGGCTCGATCCGGCGCGCGCGCACGATGCGCAGGTCATCGCGAAGGTCGAACGCTACCTGAAGGATCACGACACGAACGGCCTCGACATCCGCATCATGACGCCGGAAGACGCGACCCGCTTCTCGCTCGAGCGCATCCGCGCGGGCAAGGACACGATCTCGGTCACCGGCAACGTGCTGCGCGACTACCTGACCGACCTGTTCCCGATCATGGAGCTCGGCACCAGCGCGAAGATGCTGTCGATCGTGCCGCTGATGGCCGGCGGCGGGATGTTCGAAACGGGTGCGGGCGGCTCCGCGCCGAAGCACGTGCAGCAGTTCGTCGAGGAAGGCTTCCTGCGCTGGGATTCGCTCGGCGAATTCCTCGCGCTGGCTGCATCGCTTGAACACCTCGGCCACGCGTACCAGAACCCGAAGGCGGTCGTGCTCGCGAAGACGCTCGACCAGGCGACCGGCAAGTTTCTGGACGAGAACAAGTCGCCGGCGCGCAAGGTCGGCGGCCTCGACAACCGCGGCAGCCACTTCTACCTGTGCCTGTACTGGGCGCAGGCGCTCGCCGAGCAGACCGAGGACGCGGCGCTGAAGGCGCAGTTCGAAGGCGTGGCGAAGGCGCTGTCCGACAGCGAAGCGCGCATCCTGGAAGAACTGGCAGCCGCGCAGGGCAAGCCGCAGGCAATCGGCGGCTACTACCGTCCGAGCGTCGACCTGACGAGCCAGGCGATGCGCCCGAGCGCAACGCTGAACGGTATCGTCGACGCGGTCGCCTGACGCCGGCCGCGCGATCGCGCGGGCCAGTGCGGAAGTCGGTGCGGCGGGTTTTACCGTCCGCCGCTCTACGCAAAAGAAAAACGCCCCGGACGCCCGGGGCGTTTTTCGTTGCAGGCTTGCCATTCAGACGTGAACGATTTCCCACTCGGCGATTTCGTGCGGCACTTCGAGCGTCGCCGTGTCCATGTCAGACAGTTGCGGGCAGTCGCCGCGGGAGATGTGGTCGGCAGCCACTTCGGGGCACGAGAACGCGCCGAGCAGGGCGTTGCCGAACGTCGCTTCCCAGCCGCCGTTACCCGGCAGGATGTAGAACGACCCGAGCGCTGAACCAAAGCGAAATCCCTTCATTTCCGTTCTCCCTTTCTGATCACAAGCGATTCTGTTGTGCCGCCTGCCGGCTCGGCCGGCTGTGGCTCGACTGGCTGCTTGCGCGGGGTTCCGTATCGAACCTCGTGGCGAAGCGTCAGTGCATGGAACAAAGTCTACGTCCGTGGCCCGCTCGGATGGTGCACGTAGAACAGCTTCTCGAAACAAAAATTCTCATTTAAAAACAATGCATTATTTTTGTCGTTTTGTATTGCGGAACGATTTTTGGCATCGCGAAACAGGAAATTTGTGCCCTGCACCACGAATTTTTACAACGCAGGGACTTGTTCCGCATCGTGAAATATTCCCAATTTCGCGGGGGATGGCGCGACGAGCGCTTATGCCGGGGCGAACGGCCGGCGCCAAGCGGTAGCCCGGAGTCCGGGATCCGAGCGGATGAGAGTGGCGGCGGCGGTCGCCGGTGAATAGGCGTGCATCACTGATCGACGATGCCGGTCGATGCGTGTCGAACCCGGCTCGGCAGCGCCGCGCACTGTGGCGTATCGCCGCCCGACCGGCGGCGGCGCGTTTCGACAGGGGCTCGCGGTTATGATGACGCGGGCATCGGGTTTCGCGTCGCACATCGGCATTCGAGCCGGCCGGCGCGGTCGTCGCGGCTGCCGCGCGACGCAGCATGGATAACGAGGAACGATTGATGATACGGAGAACCTTCCTGTCGCGCGCCATCGGTGTCGCGGCCGCGTCGCTGTTCGCGCGCACTGCTTGGGCGCAGCATGCCGGTCATGAGGGCATGGCCGGCATGGATTCGATGGACGACATGCCCGGCATGGCGGGCATGTCAGGGATGTCGGATCATGCGCCGCACGGCAAGCCCGCGCAGGCCGCGCTCGCGGCCGCCGACGCGCTGCCGGCCGGCGCGCCGCTCGCCGCGCTGCGCACGCTCGCGAACGAAAGCCGCGAGCCCGGCACGTTCCGGGCAACGCTCGTGGCGCAGCCCGTTGCGCGTCCGATGCTGCACGGTGCGCGGCCGACCACTTTCTGGCAGTTCGGCGCGGGCACGCAGGGGCCCGTCGTCGGTCCGCTGATCGACGTGCGCGAGGGCGACACGGTCGAGATCAGGTTCGTGAACAAGCTGCCGCAGCCGTCGACGATCCACTGGCACGGGCTGTCCGTGCCGCCCGACCAGGACGGCAATCCGTCCGATCCGGTCGCGCCCGGCGCGTCGCGCGTGTACCGCTTCACGTTGCCGAAGGGCAGCGCCGGCACCTACTGGTATCACCCGCATCCGCACATGATGACCGCCGAGCAGGTGTTTCGCGGGCTGGCCGGCCCGTTCGTGGTGCGCGCCGCTGACGATCCGCTCGCCGGCTGGCCCGAGCGCAACCTGTTCGTGTCGGATCTGAAGCTTGCGCGCGACGGCACGATTGCACCGAACGACATGATGGACTGGATGAACGGCCGTGAAGGTCAGTTCGTGCTGGTCAACGGCGCACGCCGACCACGAATCGACGTCGCCGGCGACGAGCGCTGGCGGGTATGGAACGCGTGCAGCGCGCGCTACCTGCGCGTCGCGTTCGACGACGGCCGTGCGTTCGAGCACGCGGGCACCGACGGCGGGCTGTTCGACGCGCCGCGCCGCGTGACGTCGCTGCTGATTGCGCCGGGCGAGCGCGCGGAGTTGCTGGTGCGCGCCGGCGATCGTGCGTCGCGCGCGGTGCTGCAGGCGGCCGAATACGACCGGCGCAAGATGGCGATGTCGCACGACGACGGCCACGGTAGCCTGCCGCCCGATCCGGCGCTGGCGCTGGCCGATGTCGCGTTTGCGCCTGCCGAGGCGCGCGCGCTGCCCGCCACGCTGCGCGCGGTACCGCCGCTAGGCGAGCCGGTTGCGCACAAGACGGTCGCGTTCGGCGAAGAAATGGACATGGACGCGATGATGAAGGGCGCGGCGCACGGCCGCCCGGCCGGCATGCGCTTCACGATCAACGACGAGACCTATGCGCCGCACCGCGCGACGCTGACGAGCCGTCGCGGCGACGTCGAACGGTGGGAGATCCGCAATGCCACCGACATGGATCACCCGTTCCACCTGCACGGCACGCAATTCCAGGTGATCGAGCGCGCGTCGGGCGGCTCGCGCGCGGCCGAACCGTTCCGCGCATGGCGCGATACCGTGAACGTACGCAGCGGCGAAACCGTGACGATTCTCGTCACGCAAGACATGCCCGGCGAGCGCATGTTCCATTGCCACATTCTCGAACACGAGGATCTCGGCATGATGGGCACCCTGAAGGTCGTGTAACGAAGGCGCTAATGTGTTTCACATGCCGGATCAGTTTCCGATCTGCATGCGTGACAAGACAATACGTGTTCAATAATCGGGATTGAACGAAAAGGCCGGCCAATCGATAATCGATTGGCCGGCCTCAAAAAAAGAAACCCGGCGCATTGCGCCGGGTTTCTTCGTCCGATATCCGATGCCTTTATGCGGCCTGGATGTTCGACGCTTGCTTGCCCTTCGGTCCTTGAACGACGTCAAAGCTCACCTTCTGGCCTTCCTTCAGCGTCTTGAAGCCATTCATGGTGATAGCCGAGAAGTGCGCAAACAGATCCTCACCGCCCTCGTCGGGAGTGATGAAACCGAAGCCCTTCGCGTCGTTGAACCACTTAACGATACCAGTTGCCATACCTACTTCCCCTGTCACACAGTCGCTGCTACTTACCACGAGCACGCTCGAAAAGCTAAACGACCGGAAAATGCAGCCGTTCCCCCCTCACAAGCTCACCTCGGCCTCATTCATTTCGCCAACCGGCAATATGAAAAAAGTGCCAGCTTGATTGTTGGCGCTCTTTATTGGAGTGTCAAGAGGAATTTTTAGACGTATGGAGGGCCGTTGTAAAGAACACATTTTCAGGGTTTTTCCGGCTTTGCTTCGCAGCATGCGGCCAAGCGCCGGGACTTGAAAAGCCGCATAATCGGCTCATATACCAGGCTCGAGTGACACGCGTTCGAGTCGTCCCGGCTTGTGGGATACTGGATGCGGATGCGACGTTCCGGTGCGGTTCCCCCTGACGGTTCGTGTTCCGCGCCACGCGTGAAAGCCGGCACCGCAGCCGGCTTTCGCATGGCGCGAAGACGATCGCGTGTTCCGGGATACCGGGGAGGGCGCCGGCCGGTCGGTCGGGTAATGGCAGGATTGCGGGCCTGTCCGAGTTGTTTAGAATGGGTGTATGGCGATTATCCCGGACAAGCAGGACAGTACCGTCCTGGAACGCAAGCAGCAGAAGCTCAAGCCGCCTTCGATGTACAAGGTGGTGCTGCTGAACGACGACTTCACGCCGATGGAGTTCGTCGTGATGGTGGTCCAGGAGTATTTCAAGAAGGATCGCGAGACGGCCACGCAGATCATGCTGAAGGTCCATCGCGAAGGGCGAGGGGTTTGTGGGGTCTATACGCGGGACATCGCGTCGACCAAGGTTGAGCAAGTCGTTACCCATGCGCGGCAGGCCGGGCATCCGCTGCAGTGCGTGATGGAGGAAGCATGATTGCCCAGGAATTGGAAGTCAGCCTGCACATGGCGTTCATGGAAGCACGCCAGGCGCGCCATGAGTTCATTACGGTCGAGCATCTGCTGCTGGCCCTGCTGGATAATCCGACGGCAGCCGAGGTGTTGCGCGCGTGCGCGGCAAACATCGAGGACCTGCGTCAGAACCTGCGCAATTTCATCCACGACAACACACCTACCGTCCCGGGCACCGACGACGTCGATACCCAGCCGACGCTCGGTTTCCAGCGCGTGATCCAGCGCGCGATCATGCACGTCCAGTCGACGTCGAACGGCAAGAAGGAAGTGACCGGCGCGAACGTGCTGGTCGCGATCTTCGGCGAGAAGGATTCGCACGCGGTGTACTACCTGCAGCAGCAGGGCGTCACGCGCCTCGACGTCGTGAACTTCATTTCGCACGGCATCGCGAAGACGAACGGCGGCGAGGCCGCCAAGTCGACCGACGCGAACGCGGAAAGCGAAGACGCGAATGCGCAGAAGGAAACGCCGCTCGCGCAGTTCACGCAGAACCTGAACCAGATGGCGAAGGACGGCCGCATCGATCCGCTGATCGGTCGCGAGCCCGAGGTCGAGCGCGTCGTGCAGGTGCTGTGCCGCCGCCGCAAGAACAATCCGCTGCTCGTCGGCGAGGCCGGCGTCGGCAAGACCGCGATCGCGGAAGGGCTCGCCTATCGCATCACGCGCGGCGAAGTGCCCGACATCCTCGCGAATGCGCAGGTCTACTCGCTCGACATGGGCGCATTGCTCGCGGGCACCAAGTATCGCGGCGATTTCGAGCAGCGCCTGAAGACGGTGCTGAAGGAACTGAAGGAGCGCCCGCACGCGATCCTGTTCATCGACGAGATCCATACGCTGATCGGCGCGGGCGCCGCGTCGGGCGGCACGCTCGATGCGTCGAACCTGCTGAAGCCGGCGCTGTCGTCGGGCACGCTCAAGTGCATCGGCGCGACCACGTTCACCGAGTATCGCGGCATCTTCGAGAAGGACGCGGCGCTGTCGCGGCGCTTCCAGAAGGTCGACGTGACGGAGCCGACCGTCGAGCAGACGGTCGCGATCCTGCGCGGGCTGAAGTCGCGCTTCGAGGAGCATCACGGCGTCAAGTATTCGTCGGGTGCGCTGTCGGCCGCGGCCGAACTGTCGGCGCGCTTCATCACCGACCGTCACCTGCCGGACAAGGCGATCGACGTGATCGACGAGGCGGGCGCCGCGCAGCGCATCCTGCCGAAGTCGAAGCAGAAGAAGACGATCGGCAAGAGCGAGATCGAGGAAATCATCTCGAAGATCGCGCGCGTGCCGGCGCAGAGCGTGTCGCAGGACGATCGCAGCAAGCTGCAGACGCTCGACCGCGACCTGAAGAGCGTCGTGTTCGGCCAGGATCCGGCGATCGACGCGCTGGCGGCATCGATCAAGATGGCGCGCGCGGGCCTCGGCAAGATGGACAAGCCGATCGGTTCGTTCCTGTTCTCCGGCCCGACCGGCGTCGGCAAGACCGAAGTGGCGCGCCAGCTCGCGTTCACGCTCGGCATCGAGCTGATCCGCTTCGACATGTCGGAATACATGGAGCGTCATGCGGTGAGCCGGCTGATCGGCGCGCCGCCGGGCTACGTCGGGTTCGACCAGGGCGGGCTGCTGACCGAAGCCGTCACGAAGAAGCCGCATTGCGTGCTGCTGCTCGACGAAATCGAGAAGGCGCACCCGGACATCTTCAACGTGCTGCTGCAGGTGATGGACCACGGCACGCTGACGGACAACAACGGCCGCAAGGCGGATTTCCGCAACGTCATCATCATCATGACGACGAACGCGGGCGCCGAGTCGATGCAGAAGGCGACGATCGGCTTCACGACGCGCCGCGAAACGGGCGACGAGATGACCGACATCAAGCGCCTGTTCACGCCGGAATTCCGCAACCGCCTGGATTCGATCATCAGCTTCCGCTCGCTCGATGAGGAAATCATCATGCGCGTGGTCGACAAGTTCCTGATCCAGCTCGAGGAGCAGCTGCACGAGAAGAAGGTCGATGCGCTCTTCACCGACGCGTTGCGCAAGCATCTCGCGAAGCACGGCTTCGACCCGCTGATGGGCGCGCGGCCGATGCAGCGGCTGATCCAGGATACGATCCGTCGCGCGCTGGCCGACGAGTTGCTGTTCGGCAAGCTCGTCAACGGCGGTCACGTGACCGTCGACGTCGACGAAAACGACAAGGTGCAGTTGTCGTTCGACAAGCTGGCGAATCCGCCGCACAAGCCGAACGAAGAGACGGTCGAAGTCGAGTAAGCGATAATTCGTTGTTCATGCGAACGGCGCGGGAAGTTCTCCGCGCCGTTTCGTTTTATCCGGCGCCGGCGGCGCAATGGTGGTGCAGGGGAGTGGTAACGCAGTGACACAACAACAACGGTCGTTCGACAACATCGTCGCGCGCGAACAAGGGTTGCGCCACGCGCTGACGTCGGGGCAGATGGCGATGATCGCGATCGGCGGCGCGATCGGCACGGGGCTGTTCCTCGGCAGCGGGTTCGCGATCGGGCTCGCCGGCCCAAGCGTGCTGGTCTCGTATGCGATCGGCGCGTTGATCGCGCTGCTGCTGATGGGCGCGCTCGCGGAAATGACCGTCGCGCATCCGACGGCCGGCTCGTTCGGCGCGTATGCCGAACACTACGTCGGCCCGCTCGCGGGTTTCCTGGTGCGTTATGCGTACTGGTTCGCGGTCGTGTTCGCGATCGGCACCGAGATCAGCGCGATTGCCGTGTTCATGAAGTACTGGTTTCCGGCCGTGCCTGGCTGGTACTGGGTGATCGGCTTTTCCGCGCTGCTGATCGCGGTGAACCTCGCGAGCGTCACGCTGTACGGCTCGGTCGAATATGCGTTCTCGCTGCTGAAGATTGCGGCGATCGTCGTGTTCATCGTGCTCGGCGCGTCCCTCGTGTGGTCGGCGCCGGCCGCATCGGGCATCGGCTTCGCGAACTACACCGCGCACGGCGGCTTCATGCCGAAGGGGCCGTGGGGCACCTGGGTCGCGGTGATCGTCGCGATCTTCAGCTACATGAGCATCGAGGCCGTCGCGATCGCAGCCGGCGAGGCGCGCGATCCGCAGCACGCGGTCACGCGCGCGTTCCGCTCGACGGTGTTCCGGCTGGTGCTGTTCTACCTGCTGACGCTGTCCCTGATGCTCGCGATCGTGCCGTGGACGCAGGCCGGCACCGACGAAAGCCCGTTCGTGAAGGTGATGGCCGCGACGCACGTGCCGTACGCGGCGGGTGTGATCAACTTCGTGCTGCTGATCGCGGCGCTGTCGGCGATGAACAGCCAGCTCTACGTGACGACGCGGATGATGTTCAGCCTGTCGCGCGCGCGGCTCGCGCCCGCGGTGTTCGGCCGGCTCGGCACGAACGGCGTGCCGCGTGCGGCGCTGTGGATCTCGACGAGCGGCGTCGCGGTGGCGGCCGTGCTGGTCGCGCTCGCGCCCGACACGGCGTTCACCGTGATGATGGCGATCGCGATGTTCGGCGCGCTGTTCACATGGCTGATGATCTTCGTCACGCACCTGTGCTTTCGTTCGCAGTATCGCGGCCCCGCGCTCCCGTTCCGGATGTGGGGTCACCCGTTCGGCGGCCTGCTCGGCGCGGGGCTCGTCGCGGCGATCCTGTTCACGACCGCGTTCACGCGCGAATTCCGGATGACGATGGTGGTCGGTGTCGTGTTCGTCGTGCTGCTGACGCTCGCGTATGCGCTGCACTATCGGCACCAGCACGCACGCTGACCGCGCCCGCCGGCCATTCCGTTCTTCACATTCGCTAAGGTTCCGTTAAGCCGGCGGCGACTACATTCGATCCTGTCTGCAACGCGGGCCGGCACGCGCCGGCTCGCCGCTTTCCTGCAAAAGGGGTTCGAATGAACAAACTTCCCGAAATCACGCTTGCGTTCTGGATCATGAAGATCTGCGCGACGACGCTCGGCGAAACCGGCGGCGACCTGCTGTCGATGACGCTGAACGTCGGCTATGCGGTGAGCTCGATCCTGCTGTTCGGCTTCTTTCTTGTGACGCTGGGCACGCAGCTCAAGACGACGGCCTATCGTCCGGCGATCTACTGGGCCGTGATCGTCGCGACGAGCACGGCCGGCACGACGATGTCCGACTTCATGGACCGCACGCTCGGCCTCGGTTATGCGGCCGGCTCGTCGATACTCGTCGCGATCCTGCTGGCGATCTTCGCGGTCTGGCGGCTCAGCGGCGAATCGCTGTCGGTCGACCTGATCCGCACGCGCAAGGTCGAGTTGCTGTACTGGATCGCGATCCTGTTTTCGAACACGCTCGGCACCGCGCTCGGCGATTTCCTCGCGGACAGCTCGGGCCTCGGTTTCGGCGGCGGCGCGCTGCTGATCGGTGGGTTGCTTGCGGTGATCGTGCTCGCGCACTATTTCACGCGGATTTCCGGCGTGCTGCTGTTCTGGGCTGCGTTCGTGCTCACGCGCCCGTTCGGCGCGACGGTCGGCGACCTGCTGACGAAGCCGGTCGCGAAGGGCGGCCTCGCGCTCGGTACGGTCGGTTCGTCGGCCGTGCTACTCGGCGTGCTGGTCGCGTTGGTGATCCATGCGAGCATCGCGCAGGCGCGGCGACGCGAACCGGTACCCGCGCGAATCGCGCAGCCGGCCAGCGAATGACGGCGATCGACGGCGAACGAAAAAAAGGGCCTCGCGGCCCTTTTTTTGTGTGTTGCGTCGTTCAGTGACGGCCGGTGCTGCCGAAGCCGCCTGCGCCGCGATCGCTTTCCGCGAAGTCGTCGACGATGTTGAACTGCGCCTGCACGACCGGCACGATCACGAGCTGCGCGAGCCGTTCGAACGGGTTCAGCACGAACTCGGTCTGGCCGCGATTCCACGTCGAGACCATCAACTGGCCCTGATAGTCGGAGTCGATCAGGCCGACGAGGTTGCCGAGCACGATCCCGTGCTTGTGGCCGAGGCCCGAGCGCGGCAGGATCAGCGCCGCATAGCCGGGGTCGGCGAGGTGGATCGCAAGGCCGGTCGGCACAAGCGTCGTTTCGCCCGGCTGCAGCGTGACCGGCGCGTCGAGGCACGCGCGCAGGTCGAGGCCCGCGCTGCCGCTGGTCGCATAGGCGGGCAGGTAGTCGCGCATGCGCGCGTCGAGAATCTTCAGGTCGAGTTTCATGCGGTCGTCGAATCGGTCGGGAAGGGCGCGGCGGCGAGGGCTGCCGCGCGGGAGATCAGATCAGGCGGTTGTCGGGCAGGCGCTTCGCGATTTCCGCGACGAGCGCGTGCGCGAGTTCGTCCTTTGGCGCGCGCGGCAGGCGCGTGAGGCCGGCGGCTTCGAACAGCACGACTTCGTTGTCGTCGCGGCCGAACGTCAGCGGGCCGAGGTTGCCGACGAGCAGCGGCACGTTCTTGCGTTTGCGCTTCTCGTCGCCGTGCACGTCGAGGTCGCCGCTTTCGGCCGCGAACCCGACGCAGAACGGCGGATTGGGCAGCGCCGCGACCGACGCGAGGATGTCGGGGTTCTCGACGAATGCGAGCGCCGGCATCTTGCGGTCGGCCGTCTTCTTCATCTTGTGCTCGGCTGGCTGGTCGACGCGCCAGTCGGCGACCGCAGCCACCGCGATGAAGATGTCGGCATCGGCGACTGCTTGCATCACCGCGTCGTACATCTGCTGCGCGGTCTGCACGTCCTGGCGGGTCACGCCCCACGGCGTGTCGAGCGCGACCGGCCCCGCGACGAGATGCACGTCGGCGCCGGCCTGCTGCGCGGCGCGCGCGAGCGCGAAGCCCATCTTGCCGCTCGAACGGTTCGTGAGGCCGCGCACCGGGTCGAGCGGTTCGAACGTCGGCCCGGCGGTGATCAGCACGCGGCGGTGCGCGAGCACCTTCGGCGCGAAGTGCGCGACGATCGCTTCATAGATCGCGTCGGGTTCGAGCATGCGGCCGTCGCCGACTTCGCCGCACGCCTGCGCGCCCGAATCCGGGCCGAGCACCGACACGCCGTCCGCGCGCAGTTGCGCGACGTTGCGCTGCGTGGCCGGGTTTTGCCACATCTGGCGGTTCATCGCGGGAACGACGAGCAGCGGACAATCGCGCGCGACGCATAGCGTCGACAGCAGGTCGTCCGCGAATCCGTGCGCGAGCTTCGCGAGGAAATCCGTCGACGCGGGCGCGATCACGATCGCGTCGGCTTCGCGCGACAGGTCGATGTGCGCCATGTTGTTGTCGATGCGCGCGTCCCACTGGCTCGTATAAACGGGCCGGCCCGACAGCGCCTGCATCGTGACGGGCGTGATGAATTGCGTGGCGGCGTCGGTCATCGCGACCTGCACGGTCGCGCCGGCCTTCGTGAGCAGCCGCGTGAGCTCGGCGATCTTGTAGCAGGCGATGCCGCCCGTCAGGCCGAGAACGAGGTGTTTTCCTGCGAGTTCTGCGTGTGCCAACTCAGGCCTCCAAGGGTCAAACGGGACGGCCGGCGCGAGGCCGGCCGTCGACGCCGAGTATGCGCGCTTAGCGCGAGCCGCGCACGCGACGCAGTTCGTCGTAGATCAGCAGCACCGCGCCGACCGTGATCGCGGAATCGGCGAGGTTGAACGCCGGGAAGTGCCAGGCGCCGAGGTGGAAATCGAGGAAGTCGATCACGTGGCCGTACACGAGCCGGTCGATCACGTTGCCGAGCGCGCCGCCGAGGATCAGCGCGAGCGACACGCTGAACAGCCGCTGGTGACCGTGGCGCTTCAGCAGGAAGCAGATCACGAGCGTCGCGCCGATGCCGAGCGCGGTGAACGCCCAGCGCTGCCAGCCGCTCGCGGTCGACAGGAAGCCGAACGCGGCGCCGCGGTTGTACACCAGCACGAGGTTGAAGAACGACGTCAGCGCATGCTGCGCGCCGTACGCGAACGTTTTCAGGATCGCGATCTTCGACAGTTGATCGAACAGGATCACGATCAGCGAAATGCCGAGCCAGGGCGCAAGCGCGCCGCTGGCCGGTTTCGACAGGGTTTTCGCCATAGTTAAGCAGCGCTCCGGATTTCGCCGTTTTCAAAGAGGTTCGAGAAGCAGCGGCCGCACAGCGTCGGATGATCGGCGTGCGCGCCGACATCTTCGCGGTAGTGCCAGCAGCGTTCGCACTTCTGGTACTTCGATGCGGCCACGTCGACGCTTTCCTGCGCTTCGTCGTCGACCTTGACGACCGTCGCGGCCGACGTGATCAGCACGAACTTCAGGTCTTCGCCGAGGCTCGTGAGCGCGTCGTAGCGCGCGCCGCTCGCGTGCACGGCCACTTCGGCCTGCAGCGACGAACCGATGCGGTTCGCGGTGCGCGCTTCCTCGAGCGCCTTCGTCACGTTGCCGCGCACGTCGCGCAGCAGCGCCCACTTCTCGATCAGCGCGGCCGAGCTGGCGACTTCCGGATACGCATAGTAGGTTTCCGTGAAGATCGTGTCGCTGGCCGGCTGGAACACCTTCCATGCCTCTTCGGCCGTGAACGACAGGAACGGCGCGAGCACGCGCAGCAGGCCGTGCGTCAGGTGGTACAGCGCCGTCTGCGCGGAGCGGCGTGCGCGCGAATCGGTCGCGCTCGTGTACAGGCGATCCTTCAGCACGTCGAGGTAGAAGCCGCCGAGATCCTCCGAGCAGTACGTCTGCAGCTTCGCGACGACCGGGTGGAATTCGTACTTCTCGTAATGGCCGAGCAGTTCCGCCTGCAGTTGCGCCGAGAACGCGACCGCATAACGGTCGATCTCGAGCCATTCGCCGACCGGTACCGCGTGCTGCGTGTAGTCGAAGTCCGACAGGTTCGCGAGCAGGAAGCGCAGCGTGTTGCGGATGCGGCGATAACCTTCGGTCACGCGCTTCAGGATTTCCTCGGAGATCGCGAGCTCGCCCGAGTAGTCGGTCGACGCGATCCACAGGCGGATGATTTCCGCACCGAGGCGGTTCGCGACTTCATGCGGGTCGATGCCGTTGCCGAGCGACTTGCTCATCTTGCGGCCTTCGCCGTCGACCGTGAAGCCGTGCGTGAGCAGGCCCTTGTACGGTGCGTGGCCGTCGATCATCGACGCGGTCAGCAGCGACGAGTGGAACCAGCCGCGATGCTGGTCCGAGCCTTCGAGGTACAGGTCGGCCGGGAACTGCAGTTGATCCTTGTGCGAGCCACGCAGCACGTGCCAGTGCGTCGTACCCGAATCGAACCACACGTCGAGCGTGTCGCGGTTCTTTTCGTACAGGTTCGCGTCGTCGCCGATCAGCTCGCGCGGGTCGAGCGTCTGCCACGCCTCGATGCCCGACTGCTCGACGCGCTTCGCGACTTCCTCGAGCAGCTCGAGCGTGCGCGGGTGCAGCTCGCCGGTTTCCTTGTGCACGAAGAACGCCATCGGCACGCCCCATTGGCGTTGGCGCGACAGCGTCCAGTCGGGACGGTTTGCGATCATGCTGAACAGGCGCTGCTTGCCCCACGACGGGTAGAACGCGGTCGCGTCGACGCCTTCGAGCGCCGTTTCGCGCAGCGTCTTGCCGCCGTCGCGCGGCGTCACGTCCATGCCGGCGAACCACTGCGACGTCGCGCGGTAGATGATCGGCGTCTTGTGGCGCCAGCAGTGCATGTAGCTGTGCGTGTACTTCTCGCTGCGCAGCAGCGAGCCGGCCGCGTTCAGCGCGTCGACGATCTTCGGGTTCGCGTCCCAGATCGACAGGCCGCCGAACAGCGGCAGCGATTCGATATAACGACCGTCGCCCATCACCGGGTTGATGAAGTCCGAATCGGTCATCCCGTGCGCCTTGCAGGACATGAAGTCCTCGATGCCGTACGCGGGCGACGAGTGCACGACGCCGGTACCCGTGTCGGTCGTCACGTAATCGCCGAGGTAGACGGGCGCGGTGCGCTTGTAGCCGGGGTGGGCCGGTGCGAGCGGGTGGTGGAAGCGCAGGTTCGCGAGCTTCACGCCCGGCGTGGTCGCGACGACGCGGCCCGTCAGCTTGAACTCTTCCATGCATGCGGCGACGCGCTCTTCGGCGATGATCAGCAGCCCGCGCTCGGTGTCGACCAGTGCGTAGACGATTTCCGGATGGAGGTTCAGCGCCTGGTTCGCCGGGATCGTCCACGGCGTGGTGGTCCAGATCACGATGCCGCCTTCGGCGCGCGGCAGTGCCGGCAGGCCGAACGCGTGAGCGGTCTTTTCCGGTTCCGCGAATGCGAACATCACGTCGATCGTCGGATCGGTGCGGTCCTTGTACTCGACTTCAGCTTCCGCGAGCGCCGAGCCGCAGTCGAAGCACCAGTTCACCGGCTTCAGCCCGCGATACACATAACCCTTTTCGATGATCTTGCCGAGCGCGCGGATCTCTTCCGCCTCGTTGACGAAGTTCATCGTCTTGTACGGGTTGGCCCAGTCGCCGAGCACGCCGAGGCGCTTGAAGCCGACCTTCTGCTTCTCGATCTGCTCGGTCGCATACGCGCGCGCCTTGCTCATCACTTCGGCCGCCGGCAGCGACTTGCCGAACTGCTTCTCGATCTGGATCTCGATCGGCATCCCGTGGCAATCCCAGCCCGGCACGTACGGTGCGTCGAAGCCGGCCATGTTGCGTGACTTGACGACGATGTCCTTCAGGATCTTGTTGACGGCGTGGCCGAGGTGGATGTCGCCGTTCGCATACGGAGGGCCATCGTGCAGGATGAACTTCGGCCGGCCCTTGCTGGCCGCGCGGATCTTCTCGTAGATGCCGCGCTCTTCCCATTCCTTGACCCATTGCGGCTCGCGCTTGGGCAGGTCGCCGCGCATCGGGAACGGCGTGTCGAGCAGGTTGACCGGATACTTGGCCTGCGGTTTCGAATCGGCTTTCTTGTTGCTCATGATGGGATCGCTATCAAATCGGGGGACGCTCGTGCGTCGTGAATCGGGTATGCGCGCGAGTGTGCGGCGCGTGGGTGCGGCGCGGGGCGCCGCCGTCCGGATCAGCTAATTCGGTCGGTTGCCGACGTCGAGAAGCCCGTTGCGCGGCTGCCCGGCGCACGGTCGCGCTCGATGAAATACGCGCGCGCATTCGCGACGTCCAGTGCGATCGCGCGCGACAGCGCCTCGAGATCGTCGAATTTCGCTTCGTCGCGCAGCTTCTTCAGGAATTCGACGCGGATGAGCTTGCCGTATGCATCGCCGTGCCAGTCGAGCAGGTGGACTTCGAGCAGCACGCGCCCAGAATCGTCGACGGTCGGGCGCAGGCCGAGGCTCGCGACGCCCGGCAGCGGAGCGGGGCCGAGGCCGTGCACCTGCACGACGAAGATGCCCGCGAGCGCCGGCCGCTTGTGCGCGATCGGCAGGTTCAGCGTCGGGAAGCCGAGGTCGCGGCCGAGCTTCAGCCCGTGCGCGACGTGGCCGCTGATCGCATAACCGTGGCCGAGCGCCTGCGCGGCGGCGTCGAGATCGCCGGCCGCGAGCGCGGCGCGCACGCCCGAGCTCGAGATGCGCGTGCCGTCGCTGCCGGCCACCGTGCCCATCTGCTCGACTTCGAAGCCGTATTGCTCGCCGGCCGCCTTCAGCGTGTCGAAGGTGCCCGCGCGTTTCGCGCCGTAGCAGAAATCGTCGCCGACCATCATCCAGCGCGTGTGCAGCCCGTTCACCAGCGTGCGCTCGACGAACGCCTGCGGCGACTGGCTCGCGAACGTGTGGTTGAAGTGCTCGACGACCACGCGGTCGACGCCGTGCTCGCGCAGCGCCTCGAGTTTGTCGCGCAGCATCGCGATGCGCGGCGGCGCGCCGGCCGGGTTGAAGAATTCGCGCGGGTGCGGCTCGAAAGTCATCACGCACACGGGCAGGCCGCGCGCGTCCGCTGCCGCGCGCACGCGCGCGAGCAGGGCCTGGTGACCGCGATGGACACCGTCGAAGTTGCCGATCGTCAGCGCGCACGGGGCGCGGCTCTCGGCGTTGGGCAGGCCGCGGAAGACTTTCACGATAGCGGATGCAGCGTCGGGGAATGGGCGGTGGGATGCCGCAAAGCAGAAGATTATAAACGTTCGGGCGGGCCGGCGGCCGAGAAGGCGGGAAACGCGGGGGCGAATGGTAAAATTCGCGGATGAAAAAACTCGTGATCCTGATTTCCGGTCGCGGCAGCAACATGGAGGCCATCGTCCGCGCGTGCGCGCAGGAACGCTGGCCGGCCGAGGTCGCTGCCGTGATCGCCAACCGGCCCGATGCGGCCGGCCTGGCTTTTGCCGCGTCGCACGGGGTGGCGACCGCGGTGGTCGACCACCGGTCGTTCGACGGCCGCGACAGCTTCGACGCGGCGCTCGCCGCCGAGATCGACCGCTTCGCCCCCGATCTCGTGGTCCTCGCGGGCTTCATGCGTATCCTCACGCCGGCATTCGTCAGACGATACGAAGGCCGACTGCTGAACATCCACCCCTCGCTGCTGCCGAGCTTCAAGGGCATCCACACGCACCAGCAGGCGCTCGACGCGGGTGTCGCGCTGCACGGCGCGAGCGTGCACTTCGTGATTCCCGAGCTCGACAGCGGCGCGATCGTCGCGCAGGGCGCGGTGCCGGTGCGCGCGGGCGACGACGCAGCCGCGCTCGCGCGGCGCGTGCTGACGGTCGAGCATGTGCTGTATCCGCGCGCGGTGCGCTGGTTCGTCGAGGGGCGCTTGCGCCTCGAGAACGGCCGGGCAGTGGTGGCGCCGGAAGAGGCGCGCTGGATTTTCGCGGATCAACCGCATACCGAAACGAGTGAGGGCGTATGAAGCTGCACGGATTCCTGATCGGCCAGACCGAGACTTTGCTGGCCGAGGTGCTGAAGTTCGCCGGCCCCGCCGACGCGACGACGAGCCGGTTCTTCCGCGCGCACCCGAAGCTCGGGCATGCCGAGCGCGGCGTGATCGCCGAGGCCGTGTTCGCGGTGCTGCGCCGGAAGATGGAGTTTTCACATCTGGCCGAGAGCGGCACGGGTAGCCCCGCGCGGCGCCTCACGCTGCTCGGCCTGATGCAGACGGCCGGCCGCAATGCGCTGAAGCCGTTCTTGTCCGACACCGAGTCCGCGTGGCTCGAACACGTGTCGAAGATCGATCCGGCGAGCCTGCCGGTGCGCGTGCGCACGAACCTGCCGGACTGGATCTATCAGGCGCTGTCGGCCCGATTCGACGCGGAGGAACTCGGTCAGCTCGCCGCCGCGTTGAACTACCCGGCGCCGCTCGACCTGCGCGCCAACGCGCAGAAGGCGACCCGCGACCAGGTGATCGACGCGCTGCGCGCGAACGGCATCGATGCGGGTGCGACACCGTTTGCGCCGTTCGGCGTGCGCGTGGTCGGCAAGCCGGCGCTGACGCGCCTGAAGCTGTTCGAGGAAGGCGAGATCGAGGTGCAGGACGAGGGTAGCCAGTTGCTGTGCTCGCTGGTCGCGCCGCGCCGCGGCGAGATGGTCGTCGATTTCTGCGCGGGCGCGGGCGGCAAGACGCTCGCGTTGGGCGCGATGATGCGCTCGACCGGGCGCCTCTATGCGTTCGACGTGTCGGAAAAGCGCCTTGCGAAGCTGAAGCCGCGCCTCGCGCGCAGCGGGCTGTCGAACGTGAACCCCGTGCTGATCGACAGCGAGCACGACGCGAAGATCAAGCGGCTCGCCGGCAAGATCGACCGCGTGCTGGTCGACGCGCCGTGCAGCGGCCTCGGCACGCTGCGCCGCAATCCGGACCTGAAGTGGCGCCAGACGCGCACGGCGATCGACGAATTGACGCCGAAACAGGCGTCGATCCTCGCGAGCGCCGCGCGCCTCGTGAAGAAGGGCGGCCGGCTCGTCTACGCGACCTGCAGCGTGCTCGACGCCGAGAACGAGCGCATCGTCGAGCAGTTCCTGGCCGACCATCCCGAGTTCGTGCTGGTGCCTGCGCAGAAGGTGCTGGCCGACCAGCGCATCGAGCTCGAGACGGGCGACTACCTGGCGTTGTGGCCGCACCGTCACGCGACCGACGGCTTCTTTGCCGCGGTGCTCGAGCGGCGCGCGCAGTAACGGCGGCCCGGACGGACGATGGAGAATCTGCAGAGCCGCCTGTTGTCGCACCGGCTGGCATCGGTGATTCGCGATTTTCACCAGCCGGTGATGATCTGGCAGGCGGCGATCCTCGTCGGCGCGCTGTGTTTCGCGTGGGTGGCCGCGCGCTTCGTGCACGGCCGGATCGATGCGCGCCGTCGGGCGGCCGGACGCGCGCCCGGCGCGGGTGCGCAAAGCCTGAAGCGTGCGTTGTTCCCGTTGTTCGGCGGCATCTTCGTGGGGGTCGCGCAGCTCGCGTTCGACCCGTTCATGTCGACGTCGCTGCTGTCGCTCGCGCTCGTGCCGTTGTTCGGCATCGGGCTGATCTACGTGCTGTTCTTCTTCGCGCGGCGCGTGTTCGCGCGCGACGGCCACACGCATGCGTGGCTGTCGATCGTCGAGAAGATCGTGTCGACCGTCGTGTGGGCCGCGATGGTGCTGACCGTGCTCGGCATCCAGCGCGACGTGCTCGGCTGGCTCGACAGCGTGCAGTTCCGCGTCGCCAATGCGCACCTCACGCTGTTGTCGCTGATTTCCGGCGCGCTGTGGGTGTGCGTGACGCTGATGGTCGCGATGTGGCTCGGCTCGGTGCTCGAGGATCGCCTCACGCGCGCGAGCACGCTCGATGCGAACCTGAAGGTCGTGCTGTCGCGGGTCGGCCGCGCGCTGCTCGTGTTCGCGGCGATCCTGATCGGGCTGTCGCTCGTCGGCATCGACGTGACGGTGCTCGGCGTGTTCGGCGGCGCGGTCGGCGTCGGCCTCGGCTTCGGGCTGCAGAAGATCGCGAGCAACTACGTGTCGGGCTTCATCATCCTGCTCGACCGCTCGCTGCGGCTCGGCGACGCGATCAGCGTCGGCGGCCTGCAGGGCATCGTCACGCAGATCCGTACACGCTACACGGTCGTGCGCGGCCTCGACGGCAACGAGACGCTGATCCCGAACGAGAAGCTGATCACCGACGTCGTGCAGAACCAGTCGTCGTACCTGACGCGCGGCTATGCGAAGGTCGCGGTGCAGGTCGCATATACGAGCGATGTCGAGCACGCGCTCGCGCTGCTCGCCGACGCCGCGAAGGACGTGCCGCGCGTGCTGGCGGAGCCCGCGCCGACCCCGTATCTGGTGAGTTTCGGCGCGGACGGGATCGACCTGGAGCTCGGCTTCTGGATCGAGGATTCGGCGAAAGGCACGTCGGGCGTGCGTTCGGCCGTGAACCGCAACATCTGGCGGCTGTTCAACGAGCACGGGATTTCGATTCCGTTTCCGCAGCGAGAAGTGCGCGTCGTCGGGTTGCCGGACGGTTTTGCCGCCGCGGGCGCGGCGGCGGGGCACGATCCGGCGGCCGGTAACGGCGCGGTGGACGCTCGTGCGCCGGCCGCATAGCGCGCGTCGGTCGTCAATTGTATCGAACCCGCGGTCGGAACCGGATCGCGGGCCTTTCCAAGTCCGCCCGTGGACTGTTCCGGTTGCGCCAGGGCAAGAAAATATTCATTTTTTACAAAGACTTGGAACGGTTGAAGTAAAATCCAAGTCTATTCGCGGTATGCTTTCATTTTTCTGACGCCTGCGCGAGCCGGCGTCGCTCTCATCTCATCACAGGTAACTGCCTTGTTGAATTCCCTGCTCGATTTTCTTTCCCACGGGCTCCTGCATTTTTCGTGGTGGCAGGTCGCGCTGTTCGCGCTCGCCGTCACGCACGTCACGATCATCGGCGTGACGGTCTACCTGCACCGCTGCCAGGCGCACCGCGCGCTGGAGCTGCATCCGATCGCGAGCCATTTCTTCCGGCTCTGGCTGTGGATGACGACCGGCATGCTGACCGGCCAGTGGGCCGCGATTCACCGCAAGCACCATGCGAAGTGCGAGACCGAGGAAGATCCGCACAGCCCGCAGACGCGCGGTATCTGGAAGGTGTTCCTCGAGGGCGCCGAGCTGTATCGCGCGGAAGCGAAGAATGAAGAGACGATGCGCAAGTTCAGCCACGGCACGCCGAACGACTGGATCGAACGCAATCTCTATTCGAAGTACCCGATCCTCGGCGTGAGCATGATGATGGTGATCGATGTCGCGCTGTTCGGCGTGCTCGGCCTGACCGTGTGGGCCGTGCAGATGGTCTGGATTCCGTTCTGGGCGGCGGGCGTCGTCAACGGCTTCGGCCACTTCTGGGGCTACCGCAACTTCAACTCGGCCGATGCGAGCACGAACCTGTTCCCGTGGGGCATCGTGATCGGCGGCGAAGAACTGCACAACAACCACCACACGTTCGCGACGTCGGCGAAGCTGTCGAACAAGTGGTACGAGTTCGACATCGGCTGGATGTACATCCGCATCATGTCGGCGTTCGGTCTCGCGAAAGTGAAGAAGGTCGCGCCGACGCCGCGCCTGAACAAGCCGAAGATGGTGCTCGACCAGGAAACGCTGCAGGCCGTGCTGTCGAACCGCTACGAAGTGATGGCGCGCTACGGCAAGGCCGTGAAGCGTGCGTACCGCCAGGAGCTCGCGCACCTGAAGGAACTCGGTTCGAGCGAGAAGTACCAGTTGATGCGCGGCGCGCGCAAGTGGTTCCACAAGGACGCCGACGGCCTCGACGAGCCGCAGAAGAAGCTGCTGCCGGAAATCTTTGCGAACAGCCAGAAGCTGCACACCTACTTCCAGTTGCGCCAGGATCTCGCCGCGATCTGGGATCGTTCGACCGCGTCGCGCGAACAGCTTCTCGCGCAATTGCAGGATTGGTGCCATCGCGCAGAACAAAGCGGCATCAAGGCGTTGCAGGAATTCGCGATGCGCCTGCGCCGCTACGCCTGATTCGAAATCGATTAGAATCTCAGGACGTCAAAAACCCCGCGTTGGCGGGGTTTTTTCATTTGGGCGACCGGTTTTTGACGGAAGCGATCGGTACGGCTCGAATTCGTATGAGGCTTGGGGCAGCGGCGCAATGGTGCCCCCGGCGAGCGTAGAGGATGGGATCGGAGTAGTGTTGAAGCGCTGATTCTGGTCGACCGCGAAGCATGGGACCAGAGTAAGCGCTAAAGCGCTAACTCTGGTCGACAGGAGATATGGAGATGCAATCGACGATCAAACCCGTCGAGTACGACCGGCCCATTGCAGCAGGGACCGTGTGCGGCGTGGGACAGGCGTGGGCCAAGGTGCCCGATGCACCGTCCCCCGAGGAGCGCGCTGCGCTGAAGGCGCGTATCAAGGCGCTGCTCGTGCGTGAAAAGGCCGTGCTGGTCGCGCACTACTACGTGGACGCCGAGCTGCAGGAACTCGCCGACGAAACCGGCGGCTGCGTCGCCGACTCGCTCGAAATGGCCCGCTTCGGCCGCGATCACGACGCGCAGACGCTGGTCGTCGCCGGCGTGCGCTTCATGGGTGAAACCGCGAAGATCCTGAGCCCGAACAAACGAATCCTGATGCCCGATCTCGATGCGACCTGTTCGCTCGACCTCGGCTGTCCGGTCGATGAATTCTCGGCGTTCTGCGATGCGCATCCCGACCGCACCGTGGTCGTCTACGCGAACACCAGCGCGGCCGTGAAGGCACGCGCGGACTGGATGGTCACGTCGTCGATCGGCCTCGAGATCGTCGCCGACCTGCATGCGCGCGGCGAGAAGATCATCTGGGCGCCCGATCGCCATCTCGGCAGCTATATCCAGAAGAAAACCGGTGCGGACATGCTGCTGTGGCAGGGTTCGTGCCTCGTCCATGACGAGTTCAAGGGCATCGAGCTCGACCTGCTGCGCGCCGAATATCCGGACGCGAAGGTGCTCGTCCATCCCGAGTCGCCGGAAAACGTCGTTGCGCAGGCCGATGTCGTCGGCTCGACCACGCAGCTGATCGACGCGGCCGTCAAGTTCGACGCGACGCGCTTCATCGTCGCGACCGATCTCGGCATCCTGCACAAGATGCAGCTCGCGGCGCCCGGCAAGACCTTCATCGCGGCACCGACGGCCGGCAACAGCGCAACCTGCAAGAGCTGCGCGCACTGCCCGTGGATGGCGATGAACGGCCTCGCGAACCTCGCCGACGTGCTGGAACGCGGTCACAACGAAATCTTCGTCGATCCCGCGATCGGCGAGCGCGCACGCTTGCCGATCGACCGGATGCTCGATTTCGCGGCCGCGCACAAGAAGCGCGTGCAGGCGAGCGGCGATCTACAGCGCGACCAGCAACTGTTTGCGAACGTGGGGGCGGCATGACCCGTGCAGTCTCCCCGCTTTACGACATCGTTCGCGAGCAATACGGCTCGGCATTCGACGACGCGATCGCGCGCAACGTTGCCGATGCGATTGCGGAAGACGTCGGCACCGGCGACCAGACCGGGCGGCTCGTGCCGGCCGGCGGGCGTCGCCGCGCGCGCATCATCGTGCGCGAGGAAGCCGTGCTGTGCGGCGTGCCGTGGTTCGAGGCCGTGATCGGCCGGGTCGATCCTGCGATCACCGTGCAATGGCGCTATCGCGAAGGCGACCGGATGACGCCCGATTCGACCGTCTGCGAACTCGAAGGGCCGGCGCGCGCGCTGTTGACAGCCGAACGCAACGGGCTGAACTTCCTGCAACTGCTGTCGGGTGTCGCGACCGCGACGCGTCGTTATGTCGACCGCGTCGAAGGCACGCGCGCGAAGATCCTCGATACACGCAAGACGCTGCCGGGCCTGCGGCTCGCGCAGAAGTACGCGGTGCGCGTCGGCGGAGGCGAGAACCAGCGTCTCGCGCTGTACGACGGCATCCTGATCAAGGAGAACCACATCGCGGCGGCGGGCGGCGTCGGCGAGGCGCTCGACGCGGCGTTCGCGCTCGATTCGGGCGTGCCCGTGCAGGTTGAAGTCGAGACGCTTGCGCAGCTCGACACGGCGCTCGCGCATCGCGCGCAGTCGGTGCTGCTCGACAACTTCACGCTCGACATGATGCGTGAAGCGGTGCGCGTGGCGGCCGGCAAGGCGGTGCTCGAAGTGTCGGGCGGCGTCAGTTTCGATACGGTGCGCGCGTTCGCGGAGACGGGTGTCGATCGCATCTCGATCGGTGCGCTGACGAAGGACGTGCGCGCGACGGACTATTCGATGCGGATCGTCGACTGACCGAGCGTCATGTGATCAGACAAAAAGCCGTTGGCGCGCAAACGCCAACGGCTTTTTTCCTGTGCGGCCGCAGCCGGGAAGGGTGCGCCGCTCAGCGACGCGCGCGCGGCGTGAGCACGCTCGGCAGCGCCTTCGGCAGCGTGTGCGGCCAGTCGCGGCTGTAGTGCAGCCCGCGGCTTTCGCGGCGCGACTGCGCGCTTTTCACGATCAGCGTCGCCACGTCGACGAGGTTGCGCAGTTCGAGCAGGTCGCGCGTCACGCGGAAGTTCGCGTAGTACTCGTGGATCTCGTCGCGCAGCAGCGACAGCCGGTGCTTCGCGCGTTCGAGGCGCTTGTCGGTGCGCACGATGCCGACGTAGTTCCACATCAGGCGACGCAGTTCGTCCCAGTTGTGCGCGACGACGACTTCCTCGTCCGCATCCGACACGCGGCTTTCGTCCCATGCGGGCAGCGTGGCCGGCGTTTCCGAATCGAAGCCTGCCGCCTCGATCGCTTCGGCCGCCGCACGGCCGATCACGAGACATTCGAGCAGCGAGTTGCTCGCGAGCCGGTTCGCGCCGTGCAGCCCCGTGTACGACGTTTCGCCGACTGCATACAGGCCCGCGAGATCGGTGCGCCCGGCGAGATCGGTCACGACGCCGCCGCACGTGTAGTGCGCGGCCGGCACGACGGGGATCGGCTGTTTCGCGATGTCGATGCCGAATTCGAGGCAGCGCGCATGGATCGTCGGGAAGTGTTCGCGCAGGAACGCTTCCGGCTGATGGCTGATGTCGAGATACACGCAGTCGATCCCGCGCTTCTTGATCTCGAAGTCGATCGCGCGCGCGACGATGTCGCGCGGCGCGAGCTCGGCGCGCGGATCGTGCGCGGGCATGAAGCGCGTGCCGTCGGGCAGCTTCAGCAGGCCGCCTTCGCCGCGCACGGCTTCCGAAATCAGGAACGATTTCGCGTACGGATGGAACAGGCAGGTCGGGTGGAACTGGATGAATTCCATGTTCGACACGCGGCAGCCCGCGCGCCACGCCATCGCGATGCCGTCGCCGGTCGCCGTGTCGGGGTTCGTCGTGTACAGGTAGACCTTGCCGGCGCCGCCCGTTGCGAGCACCGTATGCGGCGCCTCGATCGTGATCGTGCGGTCGTTGTCGACGTCGAGCGCATACAGGCCGTGACAGCGGCGGCCGGGCAGGCCGAGCCGGTTCGATGTGATCAGGTCGATCGCGTGGTGATTTTCGAAGAACGTGATGTTCGGATGCTGGCGCGCGCGCTCCGACAGCGTCGCAAGCACCGCATGGCCGGTCGCGTCGGCCGCGTGAATGATCCGGCGGTGGCTGTGGCCGCCTTCGCGCGTCAAGTGGAAGCCGAGCTCGGCCGCATCGTCCTTCGTGAACGGCACGCCTTGCGAGATCAACCATTCGATTGCTTCGCGGCCGTGCTCGACGATGTAGCGCGTCGCGCCTTCGTCGCACAGGCCGCCACCGGCGACCAGCGTGTCGTCGACGTGGTTCTCGATGCTGTCCGCCGAATCGAGGACCGCCGCGATGCCGCCCTGCGCGTTATCGCTTGCGCCCTCCATCATCGAACGTTTCGCGATCAGCGCGACACGTCGCGTGCTGGCCAGATTGAGTGCGACCGACAGCCCTGCCAGGCCGCTGCCGACGATCGCCACGTCGAATTTCATGCTGCATCTCCATCGTTACGCTTTTGATCTTGTGCGTTCCGGCGGCCATGGCCGCGGAAAGGGGAGAGCATACCGCGTCGGGCCCGAGCGTGCGCGCAAAACAAAAAGCCCCGCATGCGCGGGGCTTTTCGGTCGCCGTCAGGCTGGCAGAAACCGGAGATTACTTGATCTTGGTTTCTTTGTATTCCACATGCTTGCGGACGACGGGATCGAACTTCTTGATCGCCATCTTTTCCGGCATGTTGCGCTTGTTCTTCGTGGTCGTGTAGAAGTGACCCGTACCAGCGGTCGACTCGAGCTTGATCTTGTCGCGTGCGCCTTTTGCCATGATTGTGCTCCTTGGGCTTAGGCTTCGCCGCGTGCGCGCAGGTCAGCGAGCACGGAATCGATGCCGTTCTTGTCGATCAGGCGCAGGCCCGCGTTCGAAACGCGCAGGCGCACCCAGCGGTTTTCGCTCTCTACCCAGAACCGGCGGTTTTGCAGGTTCGGGAGGAAGCGGCGCTTCGTCTTGTTGTTGGCGTGGGAAACGTTGTTGCCGCTCATCGGCGCTTTCCCAGTTACTTGGCATACGCGTGCCATGAGAGCACTCCTAATACGCTAAATTCGGGGTTCGATCGCCGATGAAGGTTCTCATTGCACCGCCACGTGATCCATGGCCGCACTCTCAGAACGCCGTAGCCCTTGCAGACAAGGCCCTTCGATGGCTAGAACTGGTTGGAAAAAAGACAGACGGCGATTCTAGCAGAAAAAGTTCAGGAAAATCAAACCTAATTTCGCTTCGCCGTTGCGGCACCCCGGGGTGGGTCGCCGCGCCACAGTCTACAACCAACCGGCACGTGCGAACGAGAAAGTGTCGCTGGTGCCGACGACGACATGATCGAGCAGCCGGACGTCGACCAGTTCGAGCGCGTCGCGCAGCACGCGGGTCAGGCGGCGGTCCTCCGCGCTCGGCTGTACCGCGCCTGACGGATGGTTGTGCGCGACGATCAGCGCAGCGGCGTTGTGCGTCATCGCGCGGCGCACGATCTCGCGCGGGTAGACGGCCATGCGCGTCAGCGAGCCGCGCGTGATTTCCTCCGCCTCGATCAGGCCGTGGCGGGCGTCGAGGTACACCGCGACGAACACTTCGTGCGGGTATGCGCCGATCTTCAGCCGCAGATAATCCTCGACCGCGCCGGGCGAATCGATCGGCGTCCGCTCGCGTGCCTTCTCCTTCAGCATGCGTCGCGCGATCTCGGTGACCGCGGCCAGCCGCGTGGAGCGTGCGGGGCCGATGCCGGGGTGCGCCTCGAAATCGTCGGTCGTCGCCTCGAGCAGCCCGCGCAACGTTCCGAACTGCTTGACCAGTGCGCGGGCGCTGACGAATACGTCGTGCCCGGGCTTGCCGGTGCCGAGCAGCAGCGCGATCAATTCGTCGTCGGTCAGTGCGGCCGGCCCGCGCTCCAGCAATCGCTCGCGCGGCCGCTCGGGCCGCCAGTCCACCGGGCGGCGCTTGCGCCGGCGGAGCGGGAGGACGCGGCAGGGCGGATCGGCCGGCGCATCGGCGGCGTCGCGGCATTCGACCGGCGGCAGGGTGAGGCAGGATGACAGCATGCTTGAAACTCCATTGGCGGCGGGCGCGCTGCGCGACGTCGTCGCACTTTCCGCCTTGCGCGCTCAGGTGACTTACAATATCGGCTTTGCGCCGGGCCTTTCGGCCGTATCGGGCGCCGACTGAACGAGTAATTCATGAGCCTCATCGATCTATCCGAAGTGAAGCCCGGTTCCCACGTCACGTTGCATTACCGGCTGGCGCTGGCCGACGGCGCCGACATCGTCAACACCTTCACCGACAAGCCGGCCACGCTGCTGCTCGGCGCGGGGCAACTGGCGCCGTCGCTGGAACAGATTCTGCTCGGGCTCAGGGTTGGAGACCACTCGACTTTTCAGCTAACGCCCGAACAGGGGTTCGGTCCCCGGAATCCCGACATGCTCCAGCGCGTGACGCTGTCGACGCTGCGCGAGAACGGGATGGTCGGCGACGATTTCACGCCGGGCGAACTGATCGAGTTCAATGCGCCGGACGGCGGCCGGTATGCAGGGGTGCTGAAGGAAGTCGGCGAAACCTCGGCGCTGTTCGACTTCAATCATCCGCTCGCGGGCCAGGCGCTCACGTTCGAAGTGAAAATCATCGGAATCCTGTAATCATGAGCACCACCGATACGCTGTCCGGGCAGACCGTCGCCGCCGACGCCGAAATCCTGCTGGCCCAGCCGCGCGGCTTCTGCGCGGGCGTTGACCGCGCGATCGAGATCGTCGAGCGCGCGATCGCGATGCACGGTGCGCCGATCTACGTCCGTCACGAAATCGTCCACAACAAGTACGTGGTCGAGGATCTGAAGAAGAAAGGCGCGATCTTCGTCGAGGAACTCGAGGAAGTGCCGGCCGGCAATACCGTGATCTTCAGTGCGCACGGCGTGTCGAAGGCCGTGCGCGACGAGGCCGACGTGCGCGGGTTGCGCATTTACGACGCAACCTGCCCGCTCGTCACGAAGGTGCACGTCGAGGTGGCGAAGATGCGCCAGGACGGCGTCGACATCGTGATGATCGGGCACAAGGGCCACCCGGAAGTCGAAGGCACGATGGGGCAGGTCGAACGCGGCATGCATCTCGTCGAGAGTGTCGAGGACGTGCAGAAGCTCGAGCTCGCCGATCCCGAGCGCATCGCGCTCGTCACGCAGACGACGCTGTCCGTCGACGATGCGGCCGAGATCATCGCCGCGCTGAAGACGAAGTATCCGAAGATCCGCGAGCCGAAGAAGCAGGACATCTGCTACGCGACGCAGAATCGCCAGGATGCCGTGAAGTTCATGGCGCCGCAGTGCGACGTCGTGATCGTTGTCGGCAGCCCGAACAGCTCGAATTCGAGCCGCCTGCGCGAAGTGGCCGAGAAGCGCGGTGTGGACGCGTACATGGTCGATGCGCCCGACCAGATCGATCCGGCATGGGTCGCAGGCAAGCGCCGCATCGGCGTGACGGCCGGCGCGTCGGCACCCGAAGTGCTCGCCCAGGCCGTGATCGCGCGACTGCGCGAACTCGGCGTGCGCAACGTTCGCGCACTCGATGGCATCGAGGAAAACGTGTCGTTTCCGCTGCCGCGCGGGTTGAACCTGCCGCCCTCCGCCTGATTGCCGCATCGCACCCGCGGAACACCGAAGCGCGCCTCCCGGCGCGCTTTTTTTTGTGTGTCGAAATTGCAATCGCAACCATAATTCATGGCCGTGGTGCAACCCGGTTGCTCCGGGCGTTCGTAACTGTCTCTCAAAATTGGTTGCAATGCAGGAAAACCCCATCGAATCAGGATTATTGGCGTCCTATAAATGGAGTTACAATGCGCCCGTTTTCAGGCCTGAATGGCTTTGAAATCGGATTTGGGCAAGGCGCGGGAGACCATTCAATGCATGTGAAGTTGGCTTACGCCGTGTCCGTCGCCGCACCGGTTGCAATGCTTGCCGGTTGCAGCAAAAAGAGCGACGACGGGGCGGGCAGGGAGGCTGCGGTGTTCGCGGCAGCGCCGGCCAGCGGCGTGCGCGTCGCCGGAACCGGTCGTGCGGCACCATCGGTGTGCCGCATCGCGCAGCAATTGGGCAAGGACAAGGAAAACGGGGCACGTTTGGCGATCGAGGAAATCAACGCGCTTGGCCTGGCGAACGGTCGGGCAGCGGGCATGCAGGTTGCATCGCAGCAAGCCGCCGGTCGTGGCGTGACAACGACCGGGCGCGCCGATCGACGGATGCCGGCTACGGCGCCGCACGCATGCAGCGGTGCGGGCAGCGTGCGGATGTCCCCGGCCCCCTTTCATTTCGATTCGACGAAACAGCGTGTCGCCGCGGGCGGTGGTGTCGTGGCGCGCGGCCTGGTTCGTACGATGGATTCCGACGCAGCCCTGACGAATGTCGGGCGCGGCTTTCGCGATGCCTTGCCAGGCGACGCGGCACGGAATCCGATCCGCCCGGATGCGGGGCTTGCCTCGCACCGGACGGGAAAAGGCACGGATGCCGGGCAACCGGACGATGGCCGTCACGGCATGCTGCCCTACGACTTCAAGGAGGCCTCGAACACCGTCCTCGACGTCGTGACGATTTAGCGACGGGACTCACGACGGCACCGGAACAGTGCGGTGCCGTTTTTGTATCCGCTCCGGCGGCAGGTCCGGCCGTACAGGCCGGGCGGCGCACGCCGGGACGATCCACACCCTTACCGGTATCGACTAGTACCCGCAGTGTCGCCGAGAAGGCGCGATTCCTCGCTTACCCGCGGGGCGCAACGTCCTCCGGCAGCACGGGCCAAGGAGCTTTAAATGGATATTTTCGTCCAGCAGGTTCTCAACGGGCTGGTGCTCGGCAGTGTGTACGCCATCATCGCGTTGGGTTACACGATGGTGTACGGCATTCTCGGCATCATCAACTTCGCGCACGGCGACGTGCTGATGATCGGCGCGATGGTCGCGTTGTCGGCCATCACCGTGCTGCAGAACCATTTCCCCGGACTCGGCAACATCGCGACGCTGACGATCGCCCTGGGCATTGCCGCGGTCGTCTGTGCATTCGTCGGCTTCACGATCGAGCGCGTCGCATACCGGCCGCTGCGCCGCGCGCCGCGCCTCGCGCCGCTGATCACCGCGATCGGCGTGTCGATCCTGCTGCAGACGGCCGCGATGATCATCTGGTCGCGCAACCCGCTGCCGTTCCCGCAATTGCTGCCGACCGACCCGATCAACGTGATCAAGGCCACCGACACGACGCCCGGCGCCGTGATCTCGGTAACTGAAATCGTGATCATCGCGGTGGCGTTCATCGTGATGGGCGGCCTGCTGCTGCTCGTGCACAAGACCAAGCTCGGCCGCGCGATGCGCGCGATCGCCGAAAGCCCGAACACGGCAAGCCTGATGGGCGTGAACCCGAACTTCGTGATTTCCGCGACGTTCATGATCGGCTCCGCGCTCGCCGCGCTGGCCGGCGTGATGATCGCGTCCGAATACGGCAACGTGCACTTCTACATGGGCTTCATCCCCGGCATGAAGGCGTTCACGGCGGCGGTGCTCGGCGGGATCGGCAACCTCGGCGGTGCGATGGTCGGCGGCGTGCTGCTCGGCCTGATCGAGCAGCTCGGTGCGGGCTACATCGGCAACCTCACGGGCGGCGTATTCGGCAGTAACTACCAGGACGTGTTCGCCTTCATCGTGCTGATCATCGTGCTGGTGTTCCGTCCGTCGGGCCTGCTGGGCGAACGTGTCGCGGATCGCGCGTAACGGAAGGGAGCAAACAACATGACATCCATTCAACCGATCGAATCCTCGACGTCGCTCGTCGAAGAGCGCAACACCACCAAGACCGTCGTCATCGGCATCCTGACCGCTGCGTTCGTGATCGCCGCGCCGATCATCATCGGCTCGGCCGGCGGCAACTACTGGGTCCGCGTGCTCGACTTCGCGATGCTGTACGTGATGCTCGCGCTCGGCCTGAACGTGGTGGTCGGCTTCGCCGGCCTGCTCGACCTCGGCTACATCGCGTTCTACGCGGTGGGCGCGTACACGGCGGCGTTGCTGAGCTCGCCGCACCTGACCTCGCAGTTCGAGTGGATCGCGGCCCTCGCGCCCGGCGGGTTGCACATCCCGTTCCTGATCATCGTGCCGATCGCGATGGCGCTGGCGGCGACCTTCGGGATCCTGCTCGGCGCGCCGACGCTGCGACTGCGCGGCGACTACCTGGCGATCGTCACGCTCGGCTTCGGTGAAATCGTCCGGATCTTCATGAACAACCTCGACCGTCCGGTGAACATCACCAACGGCCCGAAGGGGATCACGGGGATCGATCCGGTGCATGTCGGCGGTTTCAACCTGTCGCAGACGCACTCGCTGTTCGGCCTCCAGCTGCCGTCGGTCTACATGTACTACTACCTGTTCGTGCTGTGCTCGCTGCTGGTGATCTGGACGTGTACGCGCCTGCAGCACTCGCGTATCGGCCGCGCATGGGCGGCAATCCGCGAGGACGAGATCGCGGCGAAGGCGATGGGCATCAACACCCGCAACGTGAAGCTGCTCGCGTTTGCGATGGGCGCATCGTTCGGTGGCCTGTCGGGCGCGATGTTCGGCTCGTTCCAGGGCTTCGTGTCGCCGGAATCGTTCACGTTCTGGGAATCGATCGTGGTGCTGGCGTGCGTGGTGCTCGGCGGCATGGGCCACATCCCGGGCGTGATCCTGGGTGCGGTGCTGCTCGCGATCTTCCCGGAATTCCTGCGCTCGACGATGAGCCCGCTGCAGCATGCGCTGTTCGGTCATGACATCGTCGATACGGAAGTGATCCGCCAGGCGCTGTACGGCCTCGCAATGGTGATCATCATGCTGTACCGCTCGGAAGGCCTGTGGCCCGCGCCGAAGCATGAGGACAAGATCGCGAAACTGGCGAAGCGCAACACCAAGAAGCCGGTGCGCGCGTAACGAACGGACAAGGGGATATACACATGAGCGACAAGCAAATCCGACTGTCCGTCAAAGGCGTGAACAAGCGCTTCGGCGGCTTGCAGGCACTGTCCGACGTCGGCCTCGAGATCAAGGAAGGCGAGATCTACGGTCTGATCGGCCCTAACGGCGCCGGCAAGACGACGTTCTTCAACGTGATCACGGGCCTTTACACGCCGGACTCCGGCGAGTTCAAGCTCGACGGCACGGAATACAAGCCGACCGCGGTGCACCAGGTCGCGAAGACGGGCATCGCGCGCACGTTCCAGAACATTCGTCTGTTCGGCGGGATGACCGCGCTCGAGAACGTGATGGTGGGCCGCCACGTGCGGACCAAGCACGGGCTGCTCGGCGCGGTGTTCCAGACGCCGGCGGAACGCCAGGAAGAGCGTGAGATCAAGGAGCGCGCGATCGAGCTGCTCGAATACGTGGGCGTGCTGCAGTACGCCGACTACACGTCGCGCAACCTGTCGTATGGCCACCAGCGCCGGCTGGAAATCGCCCGCGCGCTGGCGACCGACCCGAAGCTGCTTGCGCTCGACGAGCCGGCGGCCGGGATGAACGCGACCGAGAAGGTCGAACTCACGCGCCTGCTCGACAAGATCCGCTCGGACGGCCGCACGATTCTGCTGATCGAGCACGACGTGAAGCTCGTGATGGGGCTGTGCAACCGGATGACGGTGCTCGATTACGGCAAGGTGATCGCCGAGGGTCTGCCGCAGGACGTGCAGAAGAATCCGAAGGTGATTGAGGCATATCTCGGCGCAGGGGTGCACTGATGGCAGCGGCAATGTTGAAAATCAAGGGCTTGCAGGTCAACTACGGCGGCATTCAGGCCGTCAAGGGCGTTGACATGGAAGTCCGTCAGGGCGAGCTCGTGACGCTGATCGGCGCGAACGGCGCAGGCAAGACCACGACGATGAAGGCGATCACGGGTCTGAAGCCGTATTCGGCGGGCGACATCGAGTACGACGGCAAGTCGATCAAGGGCATCCCCGCGCACGAACTGCTCAAGCGCGGCCTCGCGATGGTGCCGGAAGGCCGCGGGATCTTCGCGCGGATGTCGATCGTCGAGAACATGCAGATGGGCGCGTACCTGCGCAACGACACCGAGCAGATCAAGAAGGACGTCGACCGGATGTTCGGCTTCTTCCCGCGCCTGAAGGAGCGTGCATCGCAGCTCGCGGGCACGCTGTCGGGCGGCGAGCAGCAGATGCTGGCGATGTCGCGCGCGATTCTCTCCAAGCCGAAGCTGCTGCTGCTCGACGAGCCGTCGATGGGGCTGTCGCCGATCATGGTCGAGAAGATCTTCGAAGTGGTGCGCGAGATCTCGAAGGAGGGCATCACGGTGCTGCTCGTCGAGCAGAACGCACGCCTCGCGCTGCAGGCGGCCGACCGTGGCTACGTGATGGACTCGGGCATGGTCACGATGGAAGGCGACGCGAAGCAGATGCTCGACGATCCGAAGGTGCGTGCAGCGTATCTCGGCGAGTAAGTGGATGAATGAGCGGGCCCGGTGACGCCCGGCGGCAGATGCCGCGTGCGTCATGCAAGGGCTTTCGAAAGGCTGTCACGGGATGCCGTGACAGCTTTTTTTTTCGTGTCGTGCGATTCGTGTCGAACTGTGCGCGCGGAGGCGACTCCATTCGACTGTTGCGCTGCGCACACGGCGCGGGAAACGACAGGGCCGGTCGCCCGCAGCCGGTCGCCCGCAGCCGGTCGCCCGCAGCCGGTCGCCCGCAGCCGGTCGCCCGACGCCGGTCGCCCGCAAACCGACACACGGGCCGCGTAGCATCGACGGCCCATCGGCACACGGAGAACACGCATGAGTCTGGACTACGGTTTCGTGAAGGCGAAGGTGACATCGGTGGCGAAGCTGAAGGGCTCGCCGCACGGCAGCGAGATCCAGTATCACATCCACCTGACGCTGGCGTTGCCGGGAGGCGACTGGGATGTCGCGATCAACGTCGGCACCAGCGATGCGGACGACTTGCTGAACTACAAGCTCGTCTACGATTTCCACCATCCCGTCACGCAGACGCTTGCGGCCGCGGCGGAAGGCTACACCGACCTCACGGGGCAGGCCGCGCTGCCCGCGCTCGACTACCTGCGCAGCGACATCCTGAACGAGACGGGTGCATGGCGCGCGAGCGCGGTGATGGACGGCACCGAGAACCCGGAGCCGATCCCGTCGCTGCTGCGGCTCGTCAGTGCCGCGCAGTCGCAGGGCCTCGACGTCGTCGTGTTCGGTCGCACGTATGCGGAAGGCAACGGGATCCACGACACGCACATGAACCAGGGTTCGACGGGCCCGAACTATCTGCATCGCGCGGGAGACGACCACAACGACCACAACGACGTCTGGCAGGACGGCGCGCTGATCGTGCGCGTGAGCGATACGCAGTGGGCCGCGTATTTCGCGGCGTTCGAACAGCAGGACGTGCCGACCGACGCGCTCGGCAATCCGCTGCCGGGCGCGGGGCCGATCACGCGTTGAAGCAGGCCACTGTCGCCGCCGGCTGCATCACGCGGCCGGCAGCGTCTTGCCGAACGAGATGCGCTCCTCGACGCGATAGCCGAGCGCCGCATAAAAGCGGCACGCATCGTCGTTGCCGGGCAGCACCTGCAGGTTGATCTTCAGGCAGCCGCGCGCGGCGAGCGCGCTTTCCGCGTGCGCGATCAGCGCGCGGCCGACGCCGAGCCGCCGCGCGTCGTTGGCGACGCCGAACGAGTAGAGCCAGCCGCGATGTCCGTCGAAACCCGCCATCAGCGTGCCGACGACGCGCGCACCGCTGGTCGCGACGAAGAACAGCTCGGGCTGCGTCGCGAGCTTCAGCTCGATCGATCGCAGCGGGTCGCGGTGCGGCGGCGCGCCGGCTTCGTCGTACTGCGGGAACGCGTCGCGCCATACCGCGAGCACGGCATCGGTGTCGGCGCGTTCGAACGGGCGGATAGCGACAGCATCGGCGGCGGCATCCATCGCGGCGGTCTCCTTAGAGCGTGTCGAGGATCGACCGCAGCATCGCCATCATCTGGTCGATCTCTTCGGTCGTCACGTTCAGCGCGGGCATGAAGCGCAGCAGGTTCGGCCGCGCGGCGTTCAGCAGCAGGCCGTCGGGCTGCATGTCGCGCGCCTTCTCGACGATCTGCGGGCCGATGTCCTTGCCGAGCAGCAGCGCGCGCAGCAGGCCTTCGCCGCGTTCGCCTTCGAAGCCGCGCTCCTCCGACAGCTCGAGCAGCTTGCGCTTCAGGTATTCGCCGCGTGCACGCACGCCTTCGAGGAAGCCGGGCGCGACCAGCTGCGAGATCACCGAATAGCCGGCCGCCGTCATCAGCGGGTTGCCGTTGTACGTGCCGCCCTGGTCGCCGGCCTCGAACACCGCGACATCGGCCTTCGACAGCAGTGCCGCGAGCGGCACGCCGCTGCCGATGCCCTTGCCGAGCGTCATGACGTCCGGCTCGATGTCGGCGAGCTCGTACGCGAACAGCGTACCCGCACGGCCGCAGCCGCTCTGCACTTCGTCGACGATCAGCAGCAGGTTGTGCTGCTTCGTCAGCGCGCGCAGTTCGCGCATGAATTCGCGCGTTGCCGGAATCACGCCGCCTTCGCCCTGGATCGGTTCGAGCATCACGGCGACGGTCTTGTCGGTGATCAGCTTCTCGACCGAGTTGATGTTGTTCAGCTCGGCCTTCGGGAAGCCCGGCACCTGCGGCGCGTAGATCGTGTCCCAGCCCGGCTTGCCGCTGGCCGACATCGTCGCGAGCGTGCGGCCGTGGAAGCTGTGGTCGAACGTGATGATCTCGTATGCGCCGTTGCGGAACTTGCGGCCCCACTTGCGCGCGAGCTTGATCGCGCCTTCGTTCGCCTCGGCGCCGCTGTTCGTGAAAAACACCTTGTCGAACACGCTGTGCTGCGTGAGCAGGCCCGCGAGCTTCGCCATCGGTTCGTTGTAGAACGCCGGAGAAGGGTTCAGCAGCTTTTCGGCCTGCGTCTTCAGCGCTTCGACGACACCGTCGTTGCAGTGGCCGAGGCTGTTGACGGCCCAGCCCTGGATGAAGTCCAGATAGCGCTTGCCCGTATGATCGTAGAGCCACGAACCCTTGCCGTGCGTAAACACGATGTCGGGGCGGTTCGTGATGTACATCAGCGAGTCGATCGGGTAATCGTTCAAGGGCATGGCAGCAGACTCCAGCGGGCGTTGAAAGGGAAACGGGCAATAAAAAAGCCACGGAAGGCCGTGGCTGGTGGGTTCGAACAGCTTGTGCGTAACCGGTGAAGCAGTATGGGGGTTACGCGCGAGTCCGTGACGAGCCTGCGGCATCCGGGAGGAGCGGCGAGCGGCGACGTCGGAGAGCGGACAGGAAGCGGTTCATGTGCGCAAGCATAAGGCATCCCGCGCCCCACTGTAAACCGCCGCGATGCCACGGATGTGACATCGCGGCGCGGGCCGCGGGTGTGCGGTACTCAGACCGGATGGGCGAGATCGGCGGCGCTCGTGAACGAGTCCGCGTAGAACTCGTCGGCCGGCAGTGCGTGGTGCTGCGTGAAGTCGCGCTGCGCGGATTCGACCATCACCGGCGCGCCGCACGCGTACACCTGATGGCCCGACAGATCGGGCAGGTCCTCGATCACCGCGCGATGGACGAAGCCCGTGCGGCCCGTCCACTGGTCGCCGTCGTCGGGTTCGGAGAGCACCGGCACGTACTTGAAGTTCGGGATTTCGCTGGCCCACTGCTCGGCGAGCTCGCCGAGGTAGATGTCCTTCTTGCGGCGTGCGCCCCAGTAGAGCGTCATCGGGCGCGTGATACCGCGGTGCTTCACATGCTCGATGATCGCCTTGATCGGCGCGAAGCCCGTGCCCGATGCAAGCAGTACGATCGGCTTGTCGGAATCCTCGCGCAGGAAGAACGTGCCGAGCGGGCCTTCGAAGCGCAGGATGTCGCGTTCCTTCATCGCGCCGAACACGTGGTCGGTGAACTTGCCGCCCGGCATGTGGCGGATGTGCAGCTCGATCGGGCCTTCCTCATGCGGCGCGTTCGCCATCGAGTAGCTGCGGCGCGAGCCGTCCTTCAGGATGAACTCGACATACTGGCCCGCGAGGTACTGCAGGCGTTCGTTGGCAGGCAACTGCAGCTTCACGACCATCACGTCGTCGGCCTTGCGCTCGAGCGCGGCGATCCGGCACGGCAGCTTCTTGACCTGCACGCCGTCGACGCCGGCGATTTCGCGCACGTCGATCTCGAGATCGCATTGTGCTTTCGAGCAGCACAGCAGCGCGAGACCGCGCGTGCGCTCGTCATTGGACAGCGCCGACGCGGCATGCGGGCCCTGCTCGATCTGGCCCGACACGATCTGGCCCTTGCAGGAGCCGCACGCGCCGTTCTTGCAGCCGTACGGCAGATGGACGTTCTGGCGCAGCGCGGCCGCCAGCACGGTTTCGTCCGACTCGACCTGGAATTGCCGGCCGCTTTGCTTGAGAGTGACGTTGAATGCCATAGAACCAAACTAGAACAAAATGTGGGGACCGTGCATGTCGAGCACGGCAGCTACAATGCAAACCCGTTGCGCGTCGCGCAACGGTGGCTACTGATTTCGCAACCAACATGATCGCGACACGAATCCTGCGCCGGCCGCGCGCACTGATCGTCGGCTGCGGCGACGTCGGCATGCGCTGCGTCGCGCAATGGCGCGACACGCGCCGCAACCTGCGGATCTTCGCGCTGACGAGCCACCCGGCCCGCCGCGACGAACTGCGTGCCGCAGGCGCGACGCCGATCGTCGGCGACCTCGATCGCCCGGCGACGCTCGGCCGCCTCGCGGGCCTTGCCGGCACGATCCTGCATCTCGCGCCGCCGCAGTCCGACGGCCGCGACGACCGGCGCACGCGTGCGCTGATCGCCGCAACGACCGTGCCCGCGCGGCGCCCGGCGGCACCGCCGGCTCCGGCGGTCGGCCGGCTCCGAACGCTGCGCGCCGCTGCCCGGCAGGCCCGCGCGCCCGTTCGGGCAGCGCGTATTGTACCCGACGGTCTTCGCGCGCCGAGGCTCGTCTACGCGAGCACGACGGGCGTATACGGCGATTGCGGCGGCGCGCGTATCGACGAAACGCACCCGCTGCATCCCGCGAATCCGCGCGCGTTCCGGCGCGTATCGGCCGAGCGGCAACTGCGCGCGGCGACGGTGCGCGGCGTGCTGTCCGCGCGCATCGTGCGCATCCCGGGCATCTACGCGGCGAACCGTCTGCCGGTCGCGCGGCTCGAGCGCGGTACGCCGGCGCTGGAGCCGGCCGACGACGTCTACACGAACCACATCCACGCGGATGATCTCGCGGCGATCCTGCGCCGCGCGGCCGAGCGCGGCAGGCCGGCGCGCGCCGTGCACGCGTCGGACGACAGCGAACTGCGGATGGGGGAGTATTTCGACCGGGTCGCGCAGGCGCTCGGCCTGCCGCGGCCGCCGCGCGTCAGCCGCGCGGACGCCGAACGCCAACTCGAACCGGCGCTGCTGTCGTTCATGCGCGAGTCGCGGCGCCTGTCCAATGCACGGCTCAAGGCCGAATTGTGCGTGACGTTGCGTTATCCGACCGTAGACGATTTCCTTCAAACGCTTGCGCCGGGTAGCGGGTCAGGTCAGCGCCGGTAACGCCTCGATCAGCAGGAAGCACAGCAGCGCGCCGATCAGCGCGCCGATCAGGTTCGGATGATATTTGTGCTTCCGGTGCATCGCGGCCAGCAGCCCGCCGATCACGATGACACCGACGACCGCGAACGCGATCATCACGTACGACAGTTCGAAAGAATGGTTGATGGTCATGATGTCTCCCCTGCATCGCTGCTCGTGCAGCTTGTGATTTGAGTATAGCGGGGGATCGTACGGCCGAGACGCGGCCGGACACCGAACGGTCGTGCGGATTTTCCCTTACAGGGTTTTGACGGGATTGCGCAACGCTGAAAGGTCGGCGTCATCGAGCCACCGCCACGCGCCGGGTTCAAGGTCGTCCGGCAGCGCGAAGCCGCCGATGCTTTCGCGGTGCAGCAACACGACGCGGTTGCTCGCCGCCGCGACCATGCGTTTCACCTGGTGATACTTGCCTTCCAGGACGGTCAGCGCGAGCGCGTGCGTGTCGCGCGCGTCGGCGGCGACCGCCGCGATCGGCTTCGGCTCGCCGTGGAGCTGCACGCCGGTACGCAGCGCGTGCAGTTGCGCATCGTCGAGCGGGTGGCGCACGGTCGCTACGTAAGTCTTCGGCACCTTGCGCTTCGGCGACGTGTACGCGTGCACGAACTGGCCGTCGTCGGACAGCAGCAGCAGGCCCGTCGTGTCCTGGTCGAGACGGCCGACGCACTGCACGCCGCGCGCGACGAGCGGCGCGGGCAGCAGGCTGAACACGCTTGAATGGTGTTGCGGATCGCGTGAACACTCGTAGCCGGCCGGCTTGTTGAGCGCCAGATAGGCACGTGCGTGGAACGGCCAGGCCGTATCGTCGACCGAGAATACGAGGCCGTCGGTGTCGAACGACGCGTCGGGGTCGTTCGCGCTGATGCCCGCGATGGCGACGCGGCCGGCTTCGATCAGGCCGCGGCACTGGCGGCGCGAGCCGAAGCCCTGGGTGTAGAGAATGCTTTCGAGATCCATAGCGGGCGCATTCTATCAAGCGGCGCGCGACCGGCATGAACATGCTTGCGCTGGT
Source organism: Burkholderia sp. BKH01 (assembly GCF_025685725.1). NCBI lineage: Bacteria > Pseudomonadati > Pseudomonadota > Betaproteobacteria > Burkholderiales > Burkholderiaceae > Burkholderia > Burkholderia sp. BKH01. The sequence continues at coordinate 47,961 of NZ_JAOTQT010000018.1, forward strand.
AAGCTGCCGGAACGCCGCGCGGGGTGCGGCGCCTGTTCATTCTTCACGGAAAGTCCATGCATTTCGATTCGTTCCCGTTCGGCCGCAAGGCTGCCGCCGTCATCGTTGCCGCGACCGTTTCGTCGGCCGCGTTCGCGCATGCGCATCTCGCGAAGAGCGATCCGGCGGCGGGCGCGGTGCTGGCCGCCGCACCGGCCGCCGTTACGATCGATTTCACCGAGCCGCTGGAGCCGGCGTTCAGCTCGATCGTCGTCGTCGACGGCGACGGCAGGACGATATCGGACGGCAACGCGCGCATCGATGCATCGAACCGCAAGCGGATGACGGTGCCGCTCACGGCGGTCGGCACGGGCGCCTATACGGTGAAATGGGTGGCCGTCGCGACCGACGGACACCGTACGCAGGGTGCGTACGGCTTCAGCGTGAAGTAACGCAACTGCGGCGGCAGGCCCGTGCCAGGGCTGCCGCCGCTCTTATCCGACAGGGAGTTTCCCGCATGAATCCGACGACGCTCGATGCACTCGCCGATTTCCCCCGTCTGCTCGAAGCCCATTTCGCGGCCGTGCCCGACGGCTACGCGCGCTGGACGCCCGACGACTGGGCCGGGATACCGAGCGAGCACTTCTCGCCGCTCGGGCAGCTTTGCCATGTGCGCGACATCGAGATCGACGGTTATCACGTGCGGCTGCGGCGGATGCTCGACGAAGATCGGCCGCTGCTCGTGTCGATCGACGGCGATGCGCTCGCGATCGAACGCCGCTACAACGATGCCTATGCGTCCGACGTGCTCGCGGCGATCCGCGTAGCGCGGCGCGAGACGCTAGAGCTCGTGTCGCGCCTCACCCCCGAGCAGTTCGAGCGTGTCGGCGAGTTCGACGGCTACGGTTCGCTGACCGTGCGCGGGCTCGTCCATTACCTGTGCAGCCACGACCAGCAGCATCTGGCCGGCATGCAGTGGCTGCTCGGCAAGATCGACGCGGCGTTGTACGCGCGCTGAGCCTGCCGGCGGACACGCCGCCGCGCGAGCGAATTCCGGCTCGGTTGTCGGTGCGGCAGACCACGCTGCGACGTTCCGATTGGATCGGTTTTCTGGATAATCCATCCAGCCGCGACCGGCTGACCGGCGCGTCGCGCGTGCCTACACTCCTAGCTTCGTTCAACGAGGAAAGGAGTCAACCGTGGCAACTCACACGCTCGCAGACAAGGTCGTCCTGATCGCAGGCGGCGCAAAGAATCTCGGCGGCCTGATCGCGCGGGACCTGGCGGGCCACGGCGCGAAGGCCGTGGCGATTCACTACAACAGCGCGGCGTCGCAGGCGCAGGCCGAGGAGACGGCCGCCGCGGTGCGCGCGGCCGGTGCCGAGGCCGCAACGTTCCAGGCCGACCTGACGACGGCCGCCGCGGTCGAGAAGCTGTTCGACGACGCGAAGCAGCGCTTCGGCAAGATCGACATCGCGATCAACACGGTCGGCAAGGTGCTGAAGAAGCCGTTCACCGAGATCAGCGAAGCCGAGTACGACGAGATGTTCGCGGTCAACAGCAAGTCGGCGTTCTTCTTCATCAAGGAAGCGGGGCGGCACCTCGAGGATCACGGCAAGCTCGTCACGCTCGTGACGTCGCTGCTCGGTGCGTTCACGCCGTTCTATGCGGCGTACGAAGGGTCGAAGGCGCCGGTCGAGCACTTCACGCGCGCGGCGTCGAAGGAATACGGCGCACGCGGGATCTCGGTGACGGCCGTCGGGCCCGGCCCGATGGACACGCCGTTCTTCTATCCGGCCGAAGGCGCCGATGCGGTCGCGTATCACAAGACGGCGGCCGCGCTGTCGCCGTTCAGCAAGACGGGCCTGACCGACATCGAGGACGTCGTGCCGTTCATCCGCCATCTCGTGACCGACGGCTGGTGGATCACGGGCCAGACGATCCTGATCAACGGCGGTTATACGACCAAGTAACCGACCGGATAAGCGGTCACATACCGGGCCGCGTCGGCCGCCGCCGGCGCGCGGTGCCCTGTGCACCGCAATGTGCCGATTGCGTGGACAATGGACGGGCGCGCAACCGCGAGGCCGCGCGCCCGTTTTCTCCGTGCCGCCGGACCCTGCCGCGATGCGCGGCGGCTGCCCCGGCGACGGTCGTCCGAACCCACGTTCCCCGCCGATGGACAAGCTGGATCAGGTCAGAATCTTCCTGCAGGTTGCCGAGATGGGCAGCTTCATCAAGGCCGCGCATGCGCTCGACGTGCCGCGCGCGACCGTGTCGGCGGCCGTCCAGCAGCTCGAGGCGGGGCTCGGCACGCGGCTCTTGCACCGCACGACGCGCCAGGTGCAGTTGACCGCCGACGGCGTGCTGCTGCTCGAACGCGGCCGGCGCCTGCTCGCCGAGGCCGACGACCTCGACCGACTGTTCCGCCGCCGCGACCGCGACGTGGTCGGGCGGCTGAACGTCGACGTGCCGAGCCGGATCGCGCGCCGCGTGATTGCGCCCGCGCTGCCGTCGCTGTTTCGCCGCTACCCGAAGCTGCAACTGTCGCTCGGCTCGACGGACCGCTCGATCGATCTCGTGCAGGAGGGCGTCGACTGCGCGATCCGCGTCGGGCGGCTCGCGGACAGCAGCCTCGTCGTGCGGCCGCTCGGGCAGTTCACGCTGATCAACTGCGCGAGCCCCGACTACCTGCGCGAATGCGGCGTGCCCGAGCATCCGGATGCGCTCGCGCATGGGCACTGGGCGATCGGTTATGCGTCGCCGACGACGGGGCGCGAGCTCGGGTGGGAATACTGTGTGGACGGCGAGCGGCACACGCTGACGCTGCCGAGCCGCGTGATCGTCAACAACGCCGAAACCTATATCGCCGGCTGCATCGCCGGGATGGGGCTGATCCAGATTCCGCGGTTCGACGTCGAGCATCTGCTGGACAGCGGCGCGCTCGTCGACGTGATGCCCGGCCACCGCGCCGAGCCGATGGACGTGTCGGCCGTGTATCCGCACCGGCGGCACCGGTCGCGCCGGCTCAATGCGTTCGTCGATTGGTTCGGGGAACTGATGGCGGACGCGTTGACGGGGGCAGCGGCCGGGAAGGGCGCGGAAGGCGATTGACCGGGGCGGCCGGTTTGCGTCGTGCGCCGTCGCGCGTGTTTCAGTCGGCTAGCGCCGCGAACCGCCGGTTGCGCCCGGTTTCCCGCACCGCTTCGATCAAAGCCGCGCCGGCGCCGTCCGGTTTCGACGCGAACGCATGAAAACGCGCGGCCGGCAGCGCGGGCAGGCCGTCCTGCGGCCCGCACGCGCGCAGCCCGTCGCGTAGCTGGCTGCGCGCCAGCGCGGTGACCGCGAAGCCCGCGAGCGCGGCCGACACGCAGCCGGCCATGCTGCCGCTCTCGAACAGCACGCGGAACGGCCGCAGCGCGGCGGCGAGCGCCGATACGGCGGCCTCCCGATAGACGCACGGTTCCGGAAACAGCGCGAGCGGCACTTCGCCGCCGGCGTCGAGCGTGCGGTCCGACGCGAATGCCCACACGAGCGGTTCTTCCCACAGCAGTTCGCCCGGCGCGTCGACCTGCCGGCACTGCTTGCCGAACACGACATCGAGCCGGCCGAGCGCCTGCTCGCGCAGCAGCGACGCGGTGATCCCGACCTTCAGCTCGATTGCCGTACGCGGGTGGCGATCCCGGAACGTGCGCAGCACCTGCGGCAGCCACGCACCCGCGAAATCCTCCGATGCGCCGACGCGCAGCCGCCCGTGCGCCGGCGCGCCGCGCAGCCTTGCGCGCACTTCGCGCTCCAGGTCGACGATGTTGCGCGCGTATGCGTACAGCGTGTCGCCGGCCGGCGTGAGTGCGATACGGCGCGTCGTGCGCGCGAGCAGCACGGTGCCGGCCGCTTGTTCGAGCCGCTTGATATGGCCGCTGACGGCCGACGGCGTCAGCGCGAGGCGCTCCGCGGCCGGTGCGAACCCGCGGCTGTCGACGACTTCGAGGAAGGTGCGCAGCAGCGCGATGTCGAGCGAGGTCGACGCGGGATCGGTCAGCGGTTCCATGGGTCAATTCAACGCGATATTCGAAGAATGAATCATGATACTCCGTGAATCGTGATGAAAGGCCGGCCTACCATCGTTCGCTCAAGTTGACCCGACGGAGAACACGATGACTGCCTATGCGCATGCGACGACCGCGTCGCTCGATATCGCCTATCTCGAATGGAACCCGCGCGGCGAACGCGTGGCCGTGCTGCTGCACGGCTGGCCGGACAGCCCGGTCGGCTGGGAGTCCATGGCGGCGGCGCTTGCCGCGCATGGCTACCGCGTACTCGCGCCCGCGCTGCGCGGCTTTGAGCCGACGCGCTTTCGCGACGCATCCGTGCCGCGCAGCGGCCAACTCGCGGCGCTCGGGCGCGACCTGCTCGAACTCGTCGATGTGCTCGGCGTCGAGCGGCCCGTGCTGGTCGGGCACGACTGGGGCGCCCGCGCGGTCGCGAACGCGTGCGGGCTGCGCAACGGCGTCGCATCGCATCTGGTGATGCTGTCGGTCGGGTACGGCACCAACGATCCCGGTCAGCCGCTGTCGCTGCAGCAGGCGCGCAACTACTGGTATCACTGGTTCATGGCGACACCGCGCGGCGAGCAGGCGCTGCGCGACGATCGCCGCGCATTCGCACGCCTGATGTGGGATACGTGGTCGCCGCCCGGCTGGTATCGCGACAGCGATTTCGATGCGGCTGCCGCCGCGTTCGACGGGCCCGACTGGATCGACGTCGTGCTGCATTCGTACCGGCATCGCTGGGGTTTCGCACCGGGTGCGCCGGCCTATGCCGATGACGACGCGCGGCTGAATCCGTCGCCCGTGCTGTCGGTGCCGACGCTCGTGCTGCACGGCGGCGCGGATACCGTCAACCACCCGGACAGCTCGGTCGGGCGCGAACGGTTCTTTACGGGGCGCTATGAACGGCAGGTCCTGGACGGCGTGGGGCATTTTCCGCAGCGCGAGGCGTCGGCGGCGGTCGCCGACGCGATTCTGCGGTTCTGCGAGCTCGGCTGAACGCGCGGCTTGCGCCACGGCGCACGGTCGGTCGAACCGGTCATTCGGTGCGATGCGGAATGTTGTCCGGGAACGGATAGGGCGCATGCGGCCCCGGCCAGTCGGGCACGGGCGGCTCGCGCAGCAGGTCGCATCCGCCAAGCATGATCAAGAGAAGCGCGGCGAGCACGCCGCGGCGAATCGGGCTTGAAATGGCGTGCGTTGACATGGCCTGCCTCCGTGCTGCGTTCCCTGATGCTTGGACCGCCGGGCGAGGGCATGCGTTGCGGTGAACGTCGCACGCGGCAAAAACAAAAAACCCGCGAAGCGGCGAGCTTGCGCGGGTTTCGACAGGTGCAGCGCGTGACGCTGCGAAATTCTGGTGCCCAGGGCCGGAATCGAACCGGCACGCCTTGCGGCGGGGGATTTTGAGTCCCCTGCGTCTACCAATTTCACCACCTGGGCTTGATTCTGGCCGCGCATGCGATTGTGCGCGGCGAAACGCGAATTATGGCTGAAATCCCGGCACCGGGCAAGCCACTCGCTGCCGTCCGTCCCGTCACTGGCTCAGGTAGACGAACCGGCCCTGCTTCACGATCCCCATCACGCTCGCGCGCTGGTCGAGCCCCACATGATCCTTGTCGCTGGTATTGACGACGCCGTTCGGCACGACGAGCTCGTGCGCGCGTTCGAACTCGTGGCGCAGTGCCGCGCGGAATGCCGGCGTGCCGGGCTGCGCGGTCTTCAGGGCGCGGCCGACCGCGTCGGCGAGGCGCGGGTAGACGCCCGCCGCGTCGCCCGCGAACTGCGTGACGGTGCCGGCGCCGTACTTCGCCTCGTACGTGTCGACGAACGCGAGCGCGGCCTTGCGGGCCGGATGGTCGGCAGGCAGCGTGCGTGCGACGACGACCGGCTGGGTCGGGAACAGCGTCCCGTCGACGTCCTTGCCGCCGAGCTTGATGAATTCCGGCGTCGCGATCCCGTGCGTCTGGTAGATCGCGCCCTGGTAGCCACGTTCGATCAGCGTGCGCTGCGGCAGCACGGCCGGCGTGCCCGAGCCGGCGATCAGGATCGCGTCGGGCTTCGCCGCGATCAGCTTCAGCGCCTGGCCCGTGACGCTCGCGTCGGTGCGGTTGAAGCGCTCGGTCGCGACGACGCGGATCTTGCGCAGGTCGGCGAAGCGCGTGAACTCGTTCAGCCAGCTGTCGCCGTAACTGTCCGCGAAGCCGATGAAGCCGACCGTCTTCACGCCGTGATTCGCCATGTAGCGCGTCATCACGTCGGCCATCGCGCGGTCGCTCTGCGCCATCTTGAACGCCCAGGTGCGCGCGCCTTCCTGCGGTTCGACGATCGCGCCTGAGCCGACCAGCGTGATCATCGGCGTCTGTCCGGCGGCCACCGCGTCGAGCGCCGCGAGCGCGGCCGGCGTGATGTTCGGCCCGACCACGACGTCGACGTGATCCTCGTCGACCAGCTTGCGGATGTTGCGCACCGCGATGCCAGGGTCGGACGCGTCGTCGAGCACCGTCACCTGTACCGGCTGTCCGGCAATCGTCTTCGGCCACATCAGCATTGCGTTCTTGCTCGTGATGCCGATCGCGGCGGCGGGGCCGGTCGACGACAGGTCGACACCGACCTTCAGGTCGGCCTGCGCGGCCGTGCATGCCATCACGAGGGCGGCGCCGGCGGCGCGGCGCAACAGGGCGGAAAGCGTCATGCGGGAATCTCCGTCGGACAGCAAAAAGGGGCGCGATATGTGCCCCTGTATTTATACACGCCGATTTCAAGAAAACGCCGGGCCGCCCCAGGTTTTCCGCCCCGAAGGAAGTCCCCTCGGGGATAACCGCCTCGGGGGCCTGGCGCGAAGCGACAGGTCCGGGGCGCTTACAACTCGTACGATTCGGATTCGCCCTTGAGCGCCTGCTCGATCAGCTTGCGGTTCAGCGTCGGCGACAGCAGTTCGACGAGCGTATACACATAGCTGCGCAGGTAGGCGCCCTGCTTGAGCGCGACGCGCGTCACGTTGCTGCCGAACAGGTGGCCGACCGGGATCAGGCGCAGGTTGCGGTCGCGCTCGGGATTGAACGCGATGTCGGCCATGATGCCGACGCCGAGGCCGAGTTCCACATAGGTCTTGATCACGTCGGCGTCGATCGCCTCGAGGACGATGTCCGGCGACAGCCCGCGCAGCGCGAACGCCTGGTTGATCTTCTTGCGGCCCGCGAACGCGTCATCGTACGTGATCAGCGGATATTGCGCGAGATCGTCGAGCGACGGCGGCTTGCGTTCGAGCAGCGGGTGATCGGCCGGCACGACCGCTGCGTGATGCCACTGGAAGCACGGCAGCGACACGAGTTCCTTGTAGTCGGCGATCGCCTCGGTCGCGATCGCGAGATCGGCCTGGTCGTGGATCACCATCTCGGCCACCTGCGTCGGGCTGCCCTGCAGGATCGACAGGTGCACCTTGGGGAAGCGCTTCTTGAATTCGGCGATCGCGGCCGGCAGCGAGTAGCGGGCCTGCGTGTGGGTGGCCGCGATGGTCAGGTTGCCCTGGTCCTGCGCGGCGTAATCCTTCCCGACCCTTTTAAGGCTTTCAACCTCCTGCAGGATCCGCTCGACCGACGCGAGGATGATCCTGCCCGGCTCGGTGAGCGAGCGCACGCGCTTGCCGTGCCGCGTGAAGATCTCCACGCCGAGCTCGTCCTCGAGCTCGATGATCGCCTTCGATACCCCCGGTTGCGACGTGTAGAGCGCCTTGGCGGCCTCGGTGAGGTTGAAATTCTGCCGGACGGCCTCGCGCACGAAGCGAAATTGGTGCAGGTTCATTTATAACCCTTCCGCATATCAACAGAATTTTTTAGTCGTTTGAAATATAAGGCGAGTTTATTACGATTCACCGGAGTTTTTCAAATATGGATATCTGTTTTCGTCATTAGCAATCCACCCGGCAGCGGATGGCCGGCGGCAGTGACGGTGGAACGGAGATTCGGGCGCGACGTGGCTAGGACGTCGCGCGGTCACCACGAAAACCCCTGGGGTCCCCGAATGTATCAGTACGACCAATACGACCAGACGATCGTCGACGAGCGTGTCGCGCAGTACCGCGATCAGGTGCGCCGCCGCCTGTCGGGCGAGTTGAGCGAAGAAGAATTTCGCCCGCTGCGTCTGCAGAACGGCCTGTACATGCAGCGCCACGCGTACATGCACCGCATCGCGATTCCGTACGGCAACCTGCGCAGCGACCAGCTCCGGATGCTGGCGCGCATCGCCCGCGAACACGACCGCGGCTACGGCCACTTCTCGACCCGCTCGAACATCCAGTTCAACTGGATCCAGCTCGAGGACACGCCCGAGATTCTCGCGAAGCTCGCGTCGGTGCAGATGCACGGCATCCAGACCTCGGGCAACTGCATCCGCAACATCACGGCAGACCAGTTCGCGGGCGTCGCCCAGGACGAGGAGATCGATCCGCGTCCGTGGTCGGAAATCCTGCGTCAGTGGTCGACGTTCCATCCCGAATTCGCGTGGCTGCCGCGCAAGTTCAAGATCGCGGTGTCGGGCTCGAAGCACGACCGCGCGGCCGTGCAGATCCACGACCTCGGCGTGTACCTGAAGAAGAACGCGCAGGGCGAGGTGGTCGCGAGCATCCTCGCGGGCGGCGGCCTCGGCCGTACGCCGATCATCGGCGCGGTGATCAAGGAAGACCTGCCGTGGCAGCACCTGCTCACCTACTGCGAGGCCGTGCTGCGTGTGTACAACCGCTTCGGCCGTCGCGACAACCTGTACAAGGCGCGCATCAAGATCCTCGTGAAGGCGCTGTCGCCCGCGAAGTTCGCGCAGCAGGTCGAGGAAGAGTGGCAGCACCTGAAGGACGGCCCGTCGACGCTCACGCAGGCGGAACTCGGCCGCGTGTCGCAGTACTTCAAGCCGCCCGTCTACGAAAAGCTGGCCGACACCGACGCATCGTTCGAACAGCACCTGCTCGAGAACAAGGCGTTCGCGCGCTGGGTCGAGCGCAACGTCGCGCCGCACAAGGTGTCCGGCTACGCGGCCGTCACGCTGTCGCTGAAGGATCATCGCGTGGCGCCGGGCGACGCGACCGACCGGCAGATGGAGTTGGTCGCCGACTGGGCCGACGCTTACTCGTTCGGCGAACTGCGCGTGTCGCACGAGCAGAACCTGATTCTCGCGAACGTGAAGAAGCGCGACCTGTTCGCGGTGTGGGAAAAGGCGAAGGCGGCCGGTTTCGCGACGCCGAACATCGGCCTGCTGACCGACATCATCGCGTGCCCCGGCGGCGATTTCTGCTCGCTCGCGAACGCGAAGTCGATCCCGATCGCGCTGGCGATCCAGCAGCGCTTCGACGATCTCGACTACGTGTACGACCTCGGCGACCTGTCGCTGAACATTTCCGGTTGCATGAACTCGTGCGGCCATCACCACGTCGGCAACATCGGCATCCTCGGTGTCGACAAGGACGGCGCCGAGTGGTACCAGGTGTCGCTCGGCGGCGAGCAGGGCACGGGCCAGAACGGCGCGCGCCTCGGCCGCGTGATCGGGCCGTCGTTCTCGGCGGAAGAAGTGCCGGGCGTGATCGCGAAGCTGATCGACACGTTCGTCGAAGCACGCATCGACGGCGAGCGCTTCGTCGACACGTACGACCGCATCGGCATCGCGCCGTTCAAGGAGCGCGTGTATGCGGCGCGCCAGGCAGTGAACGCGTAACCAACCGGGTAGAAGGAATTTGCAGATGGCTTCGATTATCAAGAACCGCGCAGTGATCGACGATGCATGGCAGGTCGTGCGCGCGGCGGAAGACGGTGCGCTGCCCGCGGTCGACGCGTTGCCGGCCGGCAAGGTGCTGGTGCCGTTCGCGTTGTGGCAGGCCGAGCGCGCGGCGCTCGTCGCCGCGAAGACGAAGGACGAGCTCGGCGTGTGGCTCGCGCCGGACAGCGAGCCGGCCGATCTCGTGGCCGATTTCGGCGCGATTTCGCTGATTGCTGTCGATTTCCCGCGCTTCGCGGACGGCCGCGGCTACAGCATCGCGCGCCTGCTGCGCGAGCGTTACGGCTGGACGGGCGAGTTGCGCGCGATCGGCGACGTGCTGCGCGACCAGTTGCTGTACATGTCGCGTTGCGGTTTCGACGCATTCGCGGTGCGCGCCGACAAGGACATCCGCGACGCGCTGAATGCGTTCACGGAATTCACGCAGCGTTACCAGGGCGCGTTCGACGAGCCGGCGCCGCTGTTCCGCCGCCGCGCCGCCGCGGCCGACGCCAAGGTGGGCGCATGAGCACCGCGACCGCTACCGCGCTGACGCCGGAACTCGCCGCGAAGGTCGAGCGCCTCGACGCGCTGCTCGCGCAGATCGGCGCACGTCACGAGAAGGTGAAGTTCGCGAGCAGCCTCGCCGCGGAAGACATGCTGCTCACGCACGCGATCCTGTCGAAGGGCGTGTCGATCGGCATCTTCTCGCTGAATACGGGCCGCCTGCATGCGGAAACGCTCGGCATGATCGATCGCGTGCGCGAGCGCTACGGCTACGAGATCGAGCAGTTCCATCCGCAGCAGGACGCGGTCGACCAGTACGTCGCCGAGCACGGCTTGAACGCGTTCTACGAGAGCGTCGAGCTGCGCAAGTCGTGCTGCCACATTCGCAAGGTCGAGCCGCTGAACCGTGCGCTGGCCGATGTCGGCGCGTGGGTCACGGGCCAGCGCCGCGAGCAGTCGGTCACGCGTGCGGAGCTGCACGAGGAAGAACAGGACGAAGCGCGCGGGATCGCGAAGTACAACCCGCTCGCCGACTGGACGGAAGCCGATGTGTGGGCGTACCTTGGCGCGTTCGACGTGCCGGTGAACCCGCTGCATGCGCGCGGCTACCCGAGCATCGGCTGCGAGCCCTGCACGCGCGCGATCCGCCCCGGCGAGGACAGCCGAGCGGGCCGCTGGTGGTGGGAATCGCGCGATACGAAGGAGTGCGGGCTGCACATCACGATCACGCCGATTCCCGCGAGTGCCGAAGCCGGCGCCGCGCACTGAAAGCGTCACAAGAAACTGAATATTGCGCCGCCTGCGACAGCGGGCGGCACGAACCCAGAAAAGAAGGACTGAAATCATGAGCACGACGCTCGAGCAATCCGCCTTTGCCCCGGCCACCGGCGCCGACAGCCGCATGGGCCACCTCGACTGGCTCGAAGCCGAGTCGATCCACATCCTGCGCGAACTGGTCGCCGAATGCAGCAAGCCGGCGCTGTTGTTCTCGGGCGGCAAGGATTCGGTCGTCGTGCTGCATCTGGCACTGAAGGCGTTCGGCCTCGGCGTGAACCGCAAGACGACGCTGCCGTTCCCGCTCGTGCACATCGACACGGGCCACAACTACGACGAAGTGATCGATTTCCGCGACCGCCGCGCGCAGGAGCTCGGCGCCGAGCTGGTGGTCGGCCACGTCGAGGATTCGATCAAGCGCGGCACGGTCGTGCTGCGCCGCGAAACCGATTCGCGCAACGCCGCGCAGGCCGTCACGCTGCTCGAGACGATCGAGCAGCACGGCTACACCGCGCTGATCGGCGGCGCGCGCCGCGACGAAGAGAAGGCGCGGGCGAAGGAGCGCATCTTCTCGTTCCGCGACGAATTCGGCCAGTGGGATCCGAAGGCGCAGCGCCCGGAGCTGTGGAGCCTCTTCAACGCACGGCTGCATAAAGGCGAGCACCTGCGCGTGTTCCCGATCTCGAACTGGACCGAACTCGACGTGTGGCAGTACATCGCGCGCGAGAACCTCGAGCTGCCGTCGATCTACTACGCGCACCAGCGCGAGATCGTGCGCCGCAACGGCCTGCTCGTGCCCGTCACGCCGCTCACGCCGATGCGCGACGGCGAGACGAGCGAAGTCGCCCAGGTGCGCTTCCGCACGGTCGGCGACATCAGCTGCACGTGCCCGGTCGAGAGCGACGCGGACGACGTCGAGAAGATCATCGCCGAGACGGCGGTGACCGAGATCACCGAGCGCGGCGCGACGCGGATGGACGACCAGACCTCCGAAGCCGCGATGGAACAGCGCAAGAAGCAAGGTTATTTCTGAAGCACACGAGGACATTCACATCATGAGCATCATCGAAAATCACGAAGACCTCGGCGTGCTGCGCTTCATCACCGCAGGCAGCGTCGACGACGGCAAGAGCACGCTGATCGGCCGCCTGCTGTACGACAGCAAGGCCGTGCTGTCCGACCAGCTGTCCGCGCTGTCGCGTGCGAAGAACAAGCGCACGGTGGGCGACGAGCTCGACCTCGCGCTGCTGACCGACGGTCTGGAAGCCGAGCGCGAGCAGGGCATCACGATCGACGTCGCATACCGCTACTTCGCGACCGCGAAGCGCAAGTTCATCATCGCCGATACGCCGGGTCACGAGCAGTACACGCGCAACATGGTGACGGGCGCGTCGACCGCGCACGCGGCGATCATCCTGATCGACGCGACGCGCGTGACGGTCGAGAACGGCGTTGCCGAACTGCTGCCGCAAACGAAACGCCACAGCGCGATCGTCAAGCTGCTCGCGCTGCAGCACGTGATCGTCGCGATCAACAAGATGGACCTCGTCGACTACAGCGAGGCGCGCTTCAACGAGATCCGCGACGCGTACGTCGCGCTCGCGAAGCAGCTCGGCCTCGACGGCGTGCGCTTCGTGCCGGTGTCGGCGCTGAAGGGCGACAACATCGTCGGCGCGAGCGAGCGCATGCCGTGGTATGCGGGCGAGCCGCTCCTCGATGTGCTCGAGGCGCTGCCGGTGGAGACGCAGGCGCATGACGCGCTGCGCTTCCCGGTGCAGTGGGTCGCGCGCCAGGACGGCAGCTCGGCCGACGATTTCCGCGGCTACATGGGCCGCATCGAGTCGGGCGAGGTGAAGGTCGGCGACGAGATCGTCGTGCTGCCGTCGAACCGCACCGCGACGGTCGCCGAGATCGTCGCGCCGGTGCCGGGCGGCACCGCGTCCGTCGCGCAAGCGTTCGCGGGCCAGACGGTGACGATTCGTCTTGAACAGGATGTCGACGTGTCGCGCGGTGACATGTTCGTCACGACCGTCGAGCCGGTCGAACCGGCCAAGAAGCTCGAGGCCGACCTGTGCTGGTTCGACGAAGCGCCGCTGTCGCAGCAGCGCAAGTACCTGCTGAAGCAGACCACGAGCACGGTGTTCGCGAAGATCGGCGCGGTCAAGCAGGTGCTCGACGTGCATACGCTGTCGCACGCGATCGACCGTCACGAACTGAAGATGAACGACATCGGCCGCGTCGCGCTGACGCTGCAGAAGCCGATCGTTTGCGACACGTACGACGCGCATCCGGGCACGGGCGCGTTCGTGCTGATCGACGAGGCGACGCACCACACGGTCGCCGCAGGCATGATCCGGGCGTTCTCGGCGTAACAACCGGCGAACCGCGCCGCCATGCGGCGGCGCGGGCCGGACGCCGCCGTCCGCAGGACAAGCGAAGCGACAAACATGGGCAAGGTATATCTGATCGGAGCAGGGCCGGGCGCGGCGGACCTCATCACGGTGCGCGGCGCGCGGCTGCTGGCGCGGGCCGACGTCGTGCTGCACGACGCGCTCGTCGAGCCCGCGATGCTCGACTACGCGCCGAACGCGCGCAGGATCGCGGTCGGCAAGCGCTGCGGTCAGCGCTCGACCGCGCAGCACTTCATCAACAAGCAGATCGTCGATGCGGCGCGCGAGCATGCGTGCGTTGTGCGTCTGAAGGGCGGCGACCCGATGCTGTTCGGTCGCGCCGAAGAGGAAATGCGCGCGCTCGACGAGGCCGGCATCGACTACGAGGTCGTGCCGGGCATCACCGCGGCGCTGGCCGGCGCGGCGACGCTGAAGCGTTCGCTGACGTTGCGCGGCGTGTCGCGCAGCGTCGCGTTCGCGACGCACAGCCGTGCGCCGGGCAGCGACGAGATCCGCGAAGCCGCGCGCGCCGATTCGATCGTCTACTACATGGGCCGCGACAGCGCACCCGGCATCGCACAGGAGCTGATCGATGCCGGCCGTGCGCCGGCGACGCCGGTGGCGATCGTCGAGGCGTGCAGCACCGCGCGCGAGCGCTCGCTGACGCTGACGCTCGCGCAGATGGCGGCGGGCGACGCGCAGGCGTGGCTCGATCCCGCGGAACCGAGCCTGCTGATGATCGGCGACGCGTTCGCCGAGCGCGCACGGCACGCGAAAGCGGGCGATCCGCTGCGGGATGCGGCCTGAGCGGAATCCGGCCGTAGTCCGAAACGAAAAAAGCGCTGGCGGAAGCCAGCGCTTTTTTATTTCGAGCCGCCGTTGCGCTTAAGCGTCGTCGCCGATCCGGTCGATGCAATAGCGTGCGATCGCGTCGAGCACGCCGTCGTCTTCGCCGACAGCCGTCGCGCAGCGAATCTCGACGCCCGGATGCGCGGCGCGGCATGCATCGACGAGCAGCGGCAGGTCGCGGCGGATATGGCCGCCCTGGCCGAAGAACACGGGTACCACGGTGATGCGCGTGCAGCCGGCGGCGACTTGCGCGGCCACGGCCTCACCGAGCGACGGCGTCATCAGTTCCAGGAACGCGAGCGATACGTGCGACGCCGGGGAGCCGGCGCCGCGCAGCCGCGCGGCGAGCCGCTCGAACGGCTCGGCCCAGCGCGGATCGCGGGCCCCGTGGCCGAACAGGACGATGCCGTGCGAGCTCATGTCGAAGTCTCCGTCGTGATGCGGCGCTCAGTGCCGGTCGACCCACTTTAGCGCGAACAGGCCGAGCGCGAGATAGATCAGGCCCGGCGTCGCGGCGGTGAGCGGTGCGGGCCACGTGTTCAGCGTGCCGATGTGCGAGAACAGCGTATTGAGCAGCTGGAAGCTCATGCCGAGCATGATGCCGCCGAACACCTTCACGCCGACCACGCCGGCGCGCGTGTGCAAATACGCGAACGGCAGCGACAGCACGAGCATCACGAACACCGCGCACGGATACAGCAGCTTGCGCCACAGCGCGATGTCGTAGCGCTGCGTGTCCTGCTGGTTTTCGCGCAAGTGCTGGATGTAGCGGAACAGGTTGATGATCGACATGCGCTCCGGCGACACGAGCAGCACCGACAGGATCTGCGGCGTCAGGTCCGAACGCAGCCGGTATTCGGGCAGCGACACCTGCTGCGACCGGTAGACGGGGTTCAGCGCGTCGGCCGGCTGGCCGCTGATCGGCTTGATCGGCGTGAGCTCGGTTTCGGTGACGCCCGTCAGCAGCCAGTGGCCGGGCGGCTCGTAGCGGCCGGTCTGCGCGATCCGCACGTTCTGCAACTGGAATTTCGAGTCGAACTCGTAGATGCGCACGTTGCTGATCGTCGAGTCGGGCGACAGGCTGCCGACGTTGACGAAGCGCGTGACCTGTTCGCCGTTTTCGCGGGCCGCGAGCGTGTCCTTCACCCACACGCCCGACTGGAAGTTCGACGACACCGACGCGCCGAGCGCCTGCAGCCGCACGCGTTCGGACAACTGGTCGGCGTACGGGCCGACGAATTCGCCGATCAGGTAGGTGATGATCACGAGCGGCACGCCGATCTTCAGCAGCGAGCGCAGCGCCTGGTTGGTCGCGAGGCCCGACACGCGGAAGATCGTGAATTCCGAATTCGCGGCCATTTGCGCGAACACGTAGATCGCGCTGATCAGCGCGGCGACCGGGATGATCTCGTAGAAGCGCGACGGCGTCTGCAGCGCGACGCGCATCACCGCGTAGCCGAACTTGTAGTTGCCGTGCCCGACCGAGTTCAGTTCGCTGATCAGGTCGAAGAAGAAGAACAGGCCCGAGAACGCGAACAGGATGAAGACGAACGTGACGTAGATCTGTCGCGCGAAGTACTTTTCATAGAGCCGCATCGATCATGCTCCCGAGCGGCCGAACAGCGCGCGTGTAAATAGCGGACGATTGCGCACGCGCAACCAGAAGATGACGGCGACGATCGCCGCGACGAGCGCGTGCAGGCCGACGAGGCCGACGCCGAACGACATCTTGCCCTGCTCGATCTGCGCCTGCACGACATTCAGCAGGTTCGAGTAGGTGAGGTAGATCAGCACGGCCATCACGAGGTTGATCGTGCGGCTGCGGCGCGGGTTCTGGTACGCGAGCGGGATGCCGAGCACCATCAGGTTGAGCGCGATCAGCGGCAGCCCCGCGCGCCACGCGAATTCCGCGAGATTGTCGCGCGTCGGGTTGCGCAGCAGCTCGGGCGTCGGCGTGCTGTTGGTGGTCTGCACGTTCACGACCGGCTTGCTCGTGATCTTCACGCCGTAGCGCTCGAACTCCATGATCTTGAAGTTCGGCTGGCCGGGCGTGCCGTCATAGCGGCGGCCGTCTTCCAGGACGACGAAACGGTCGCCGTCCTTCGAGGTTTCCGTATGGCCCGTCTGCGACACGACGACGTTGACCTTGCCGTTCTCGGTCGACGTCACGAACACGTTCTGCACCTTGCTCTGGTCGGGCGTCATCTTCTCGATGAAGAACACGCGATGGTTCGAGGCCGATTCGCGGAACTGGCCCGGCGCGAGCAGCGAGATCTCGTCGCGCTGCTGGAAGCGTGCCTTGATCATCTTGCTCTGCTGGTTCGACCATGGCCAGCCGACGAACGCGAAGAACGCGATCAGCAGGATGATCGGCGTGGCGAACACGCCGATCGGCTTGATGAGGCGCGTGAGGCTCACGCCGGACGCGAGCCACACCACCATTTCGGAGTCCCGGTACCACCGGGTCAGCACGAACAGGATCGACACGAACAGCGTGACGACGAGCATCACGGCGAGATAGCCGATCACGGTCAGGCCGATCAGCACGAGCACGTCCCGCGGGTCGATTTCACCGGACGCGGCGTAACCGACGATGCGGATCATCATCGTCGTGAGCATGATCGTGAGCAGCACCATGAACACGGCGCCAGCCGTATACGCAAGCTCGCGCTGGAGGGAGCGTTCGAAGATCATTCTTGATGAGAAGAGGGCGGGAGGCTGCGCACGCGTGGTGGAGCGCTCGCGCCGCCACGGGAAAAATAGCGGATAATTGCGGCTTTCATCCTTAGCCCAGATTTTATCCGAGGACAAGCGCGATGGACTTTAGCATAAAAGGCTGTGATTGGAGCAAAGGCGAGGCCAAGGGGTTCCTGACCGGGAAGTCCGACTGCATCGTGCTCGGCATCTTCGAGGCGCAGACGCTTTCGGGCGCGGCGCTCGACATCGACACGGCCACCAAGGGACTGATTTCGCGCGTGGTGAAGGCCGGCGACATGGACGGCAAGCGCGGCAAGACGCTGTTCCTGCACGAAGTGTCGGGCATCGGCGCGTCGCGCGTGCTGCTCGTCGGCCTCGGCAAGCAGGATGCTTTCAATCAGAAAGCCTATAACGACGCGGCCACGGCCGCCTGGCGCGCGCTGCTGGCGACCAAGGTCGTCCAGGTCACGTTCACGCTCGCGCAACTGCCGGTCGACGAGCGCAGCTCCGACTGGGGCGTGCGCGCGGCGATTCTCGCGCTGCGCAACGAGACCTACCGCTTCACGCAGATGAAGAGCAAGCCGGAACCGGCGTCGCACACGCTCAAGCGTGTCGTGTTCAGCGTCGATCCGTCGGATGAAAAGGCCGCGAAGGTCGCCGTCAAGCAGGCCGTCGCGCTCGCGAACGGGATGGATCTCACCCGCGACCTCGGCAACCTGCCCGGCAACGTCTGCACGCCGACCTATCTCGGCAACACCGCGAAGAAGCTCGCGAAGGATTGGGGCCTGAAGGCCGAAGTGCTCGGGCTCAAGCAGATCCAGGCGCTGAAGATGGGCTCGTTCCTGTCGGTCGCGCGCGCGTCGGTCGAGCCGCCGCAGTTCATCGTGCTGCACTACCAGGGCGCCGCCGCGAAGGCCGCGCCGGTCGTGCTGGTCGGCAAGGGCATCACGTTCGACACGGGCGGCATCTCGCTGAAGCCGGGCGAGGGCATGGACGAGATGAAGTACGACATGTGCGGCGCCGGTTCCGTGCTCGGCACGATCCGTGCGGTTGCCGAGATGGGCCTGAAGATCAACGTCGTCGCGATCGTGCCGACCTGCGAGAACATGCCGGGCGGCAACGCGACGAAGCCGGGCGACATCGTCACGAGCATGAAGGGCCTGACGATCGAGGTGCTGAACACCGACGCCGAAGGCCGCCTGATCCTGTGCGACGCGCTCACGTATGCGGAGCGCTTCAAGCCGGCTGCGGTGATCGACGTCGCGACGCTGACGGGCGCGTGCATCATTGCGCTCGGCCATCACAACAGCGGCCTGTTCTCGAAGGATGACGCGCTCGCGGGCGAACTGCTCGACGCGTCGCGCGAGGCGGGCGACCCGGCATGGCGCCTGCCGCTCGACGACGAGTACCAGGATCAGTTGAAGTCGAACTTCGCGGATCTCGCGAACATCGGCGGACGTCCGGCCGGCAGCGTGACGGCCGCGTGCTTCCTGTCGCGCTTCACCGAGAACTATCCGTGGGCCCACCTCGACATCGCGGGCACCGCGTGGAAGAGTGGCGCCGCGAAGGGCGCGACGGGCCGTCCGGTGCCGTTGCTCGCGCAGTTCCTGATCGACCGCGCCGGCCAGTGATGGCGGTGCTGACGACGATGCGGGTGCGCGGGCAATGACGCGGATCGATTTCCACTCGAACGTCGGCGATTCGCTCGCGTACGCGTGCCGGCTGCTGCGCAAGGCCTACCAGGCCGGGCAGCCGGTCGTCGTGCTCGCCGAGCCCGCGCGCCTGCGCGCGCTCGACGAGCGGCTCTGGACGTTCTCGCCGCTCGATTTCATTCCGCATTGCGGCGTCGACAGCGAGCACGCGGCCGGCACGCCGATCGTGCTGGCCGCCGATCTCGACAAGGCGCCGCATCATCACGTGCTGCTGAACCTTGGCGCGACCGTGCCCGCGCAGTTCGCCCGCTTCGAGCGCCTGCTCGAAGTGGTCGGCAATGCGCCGGACGAGCTGGCCGCGGGCCGCGACCGCTATCGCTTCTACCGCGATCGCGGATACGCGCTGAACAACTACAAGCAGGGCAGCTAGCCGCAACCGTCGACGGAGTGTTCCCGTGACACAAGCCGATTCATCCTCGATCCCGACGCTGACCGACGTGCTGGTGCCGGGCAAGCCGGCGCCGGCGCGTTCGCCTGCGCCCGACGCGCCGCAGCCGCACGCCGGCGCGGCGATTCCCGTGCTGACCGACGTGATTGCGCCGGCCGATTCCACGAAAACCGAGGGCGACCCCGAATTCGTCGTGATCGAACCCGTGCCGACGCCGCACGTGCCGGCGGTCGAGCTGCCGGGCGACGTGGCGACGGCTGCCGCGGCGGCGATGGGCGAGACCGATGCGCCGGCCGAACCGGGCGCCGCGGAGCATGTGGTCGCCGAGCACGCAGCGGCCATGAATGCGCCGCTCCAGTCGTCACTGGCCGACGACGATGCGTCGCAGCATGCGTTCGCCGCGGTGGCGCGTGATGCGGTTGGCCATGCATCTGAAGCGGTCATGCCGGAGGCGCTCGTACCGGCCGCGGCGCCGCAGCCGGATGTGCAGGCAGCCGTCGGGCTGACGCCGGAAGATGCGCAGCATATCGCCGAGCGCCTGCGCAATCGGCTGACGAGCTATCTGACCGGAGCAGGGCGCGAGGCCATCGAGGCCCGCTGTCGCGACGCGCTGCATGAACATTCGGCCTGGCTGGTCGGCCAGGTCACGCGCGAGGTGGCGCTGACGCTGGAAACCGAGGTCATGGACTGGGTCCGCGACGCGGTCGACGAAGAAATTGCACGTCGCCGCGCCGGTCATTCGGGCTGAACGCCCGGCCGTTCCGGCTACGGAAAAGAGGGTGCGGTTCTAGTAAACGCCGCCGAAGCTGCCGGCGAGGGGCAAACCCGCCTGTCGGCGGGTGCCCGGCACAACGGTCATGCCCTCAGGGGCAGCCGGTTCAATGCAGCGACAGCACCCATTGCGCGAGTGCGTGGGCTTCGCCGCTCGTCAGTTGCGTATTGGCGGGCATCGGCACGCCGCTCCACACGCCGACGCTGCCTTTCACGATCGATTGGGCAAGGTAATCGACGGCGTCGCCGCGCGCCGCATACTTGCCGGCGATGTCGCGGAACGACGGGCCCATCAGCGGCTTGCCGACCGCGTGGCAGGCCATGCAGTTCTTGCGCTGCGCAAGCGCGAGCCCGTCGGCCTGTTCGGCGTGCGCCACCGTTGCGCTGCCGGTCAGCAGCGTCACGAGCAGCGCGCGCAATATCGTCTGTTTCATGCGGTTCTCCACCGGCGGGACGGCCGGCTTCATGGTCCGCGCATTATAAAAGCAAAGGGAACGCACGTTTTGCGCGTTCCCCCGGCGGCCGTTTCCATTGGGGTCGCATGCTGCGGAGATATCGCGTCAACCCGTGACGGCGCCCTGGTTCGCCGGCCGGGCGAGGGCCGCGAATTTCGCGAGCACGCCGCGCGTGTAGCGCGGCGCCGGCTGTTTCCACGCGGCGCGACGGCGCGCGAGTTCGGTTTCGTCGACGTTCAGCTCCAGCAGCAGCCGGTGCGCGTCGATCGTGATCGAGTCGCCTTCCTGCACGAGCGCGATCGTGCCGCCGACGAACGCCTCGGGCGCGACGTGGCCGACCACCATGCCCCACGTGCCGCCCGAGAAGCGGCCGTCCGTGATGAAGCCGACCGATTCGCCGAGCCCCTTGCCGATGATCGCGGACGTCGGCGCGAGCATTTCCGGCATGCCGGGGCCGCCCTGCGGGCCAAGGTAGCGCAGCACGAGTATGTCGCCGGCGCGGATCCGGTCGCCGAGGATCGCATCCATCGCGCTCTGCTCGTCGTCGAACACGCGGGCGGGGCCCGTGATCACCGGGTTCTTCAGGCCGGTGATCTTCGCGACCGCGCCGTCTTCCGCGAGATTGCCCTTCAGGATCGCCAAGTGGCCTTCCTTGTACAGCGCGCGGTCGATCGGGAAGATCACGTCCTGGTCCGCGCGCGGCACGCTCGGCACGTCCTTCAGTTCGTCGGCGATCGTGCGACCGGTGATCGTCATGCAGTCGCCGTGCAGCAGCCCCGCATCGAGCAGGATCTTCAGCACCTGCGGAATCCCGCCGGCCTGGTGCAGGTCGGTCGCGACGTATCGGCCCGACGGCTTCAGGTCGCAGATCACGGGCACGCGCTTGCGGATGCGCTCGAAGTCGTCGATCGTCCAGTCGATCTCGGCCGCGTGCGCGATCGCGAGATAGTGCAGCACCGCGTTGGTCGAGCCGCCCGTCGCCATGATCACCGACACCGCGTTCTCGATCGACGCCTTCGTGATGATGTCGCGCGGCTTCAGGTCGCGCTTCACCGCTTCGACGAGCACGCGCGCCGATTCGGCGGCCGAATCGACCTTCTCCTGGTCGGGGTTCGCCATCGTCGACGAGTACAGCAGCGACATCCCGAGCGCCTCGAACGACGAGCTCATCGTGTTCGCGGTGTACATGCCGCCGCACGAACCCGACGTCGGGCACGCGTTCTGCTCGACGCCTTCGAAATCCTCCTGCGACATCCGGCCCGCGGTGAATTCGCCGACGGCCTCGAACGACGACACGATCGTCAGGTCGCGGCCCTTCCAGTGGCCGGGGCGGATCGTGCCGCCGTACACGTAGATGCCCGGCACGTTCAGGCGCGCGAGTGCGATCATGCCGCCCGGCATGTTCTTGTCGCAGCCGCCGACGACGACCACGCCGTCCATCCACTGCCCCTGCACGCAGGTCTCGATGCAGTCGGCGATCACCTCGCGCGACACGAGCGAGTACTTCATGCCCTCGGTGCCCATCGACATGCCGTCTGAAATCGTCGGCGTACCGAAGATCTGCGGGTTCGCGCCGGACGCCTTCACGGCCTCGACGGCCGCATCGGACAGGCGTTGCAGGCCGGAGTTGCACGGCGTGATCGTCGAATGGCCGTTCGCGATGCCGACCATCGGCTTGTCGAAATCGTCCTTCTGGTAGCCGAGTGCGTAATACATCGAACGATTCGGCGAACGGGCCACGCCTTGCGTGATGTGCTTCGAGCGACGGTTGTACGACATGGGGGACTCCATCGTTGTCTGGGCGGCGCCCGTGAGCGGCACGCCGGTTCGGATGAAACAAGAATGGAGTGTCCGGATTGGGATGTCCAATATATTATTTGTCGCTTATTAAGTCGTTTTGCGAATGAGTAACGCATGGCCGATCCGACACCCGACCTGCGCCAGTGGCGCTATTTCATCACCGTTGCCGACGAGCGCCATTTCGGCCGCGCGGCCGAACGCCTGTCGATGACGCAGCCGCCGCTGTCGCAGGCGATCCGGGCGCTCGAGGATGCGCTCGGCGTCGCGCTGTTCGTGCGGACCAAGCGTTCGGTGGCGCTGACCGCGGTCGGCGCGGCGCTGTTGCCCGACGTGCGCCGGCTGCTGGCGTCGGCCGATGCGCTGCCGCCGCTCGCGCGGCGGCTCGCGCGCGGCGAGGCCGGCTCGCTGTCGCTTGCGTTCGTGTCGACCGCCGACTACGGGCTGCTGCCGTCGCTGCTGCGCGCGTTCGGCGCGCGCTATCCGCAGGTGCGCCTGCAGCTCGCGGAGGCGACGAGCGACGTGCAGATCGATGAGCTCGTCGCCGGCCGCATCGATGCGGGGCTCGTCATTCCGCCGGTGCCGCCGCGTCACGCGGCCGGGCTGTCGTACCTGCCCGTCGTGCGCGAGCCGCTGGTGGTCGCGATGCCGACCGCAGCGTCCGACGCACCCGAGGACGAACCCGTGCATCTCGCCGATGTCGCCGCATTGCCGCTCGTGATCTTTCCGCGTCGTTTGGCGCCCGGCTTTTATGACATCATTACGGGCTGCTACGGCGCGGCGGGGGAAACTCCGCGCATCGGCCAGGAGGCGATCCAGATGCAGACGATCGTCAGCCTCGTGTCGGCCGGCATGGGCGTCGCACTGGTGCCGCAATCGATGCGTAACCTGCGGCGCACCGGCGTGGTCTACCGGCCGCTCGCAGGTCACGCGCCGGTCGTCGAGACAGGCCTCGTGTGGCGCACGGGCGACGTGAGTCCCGTGCTCGCCGGCTTCATCGACGTCGTGCGCGCGCAGGGCCTGGCCGCGTGACGTGAACGATGGAGCGCCGGGGCCGTCCAATGCGCGGTGCTGCGCGTTCGCGATGGCCGTACCGCATTCGAAAACTTCTTCGCTAACCCATGATCATTCACCCGAATTTCGACCCCGTTGCGATCCATCTCGGGCCGCTGGCCGTGCGCTGGTACGGCCTCATGTATCTCGTCGGCTTCATCGCGGCGATCGTCGTCGGCCGGATCCGCCTGAAGCTGCCGCACGTCGCGGCGCAGGGCTGGACCGCGAAGGACATCGACGACATGATGTTCTACGGCGTGCTCGGCACCGTGCTCGGCGGCCGGCTCGGCTACGTGCTGTTCTACAAGGCCGATTTCTACTTCTCGCATCCGCTCGACGTGTTCAAGGTGTGGGAAGGCGGCATGTCGTTTCACGGCGGCTTCCTCGGCGTGACGCTCACGATGATGCTGTTCGCGTGGCAGCGCAAGCGCCACTGGCTGCAGGTCACCGATTTCGTCGCGCCGATGGTGCCGACTGGGCTCGCGGCCGGGCGGCTCGGCAACTTCATCAACGGCGAGCTGTGGGGCCGCGTGACCGACCCGACGGCGCCGTGGGCGATGCTGTTCCCGGGCGCGATGCGCGACGATGCGGCATGGCTGCCGAAACATCCGGAGCTCGTCGAGAAGTGGCATCTCGCCGATGTGTTCATGCAGTATCAGATGCTGCCGCGCCATCCTTCGCAGCTCTATGAAATCGTGCTCGAAGGCATCGTGCTGTTCTTCGCGCTGTTCTTCTTCTCGCGCAAGTCGCGGCCGATGGGCGCCGCGTCCGCGCTGTTCCTGATCGGCTACGGCCTCGCGCGCTTCACGGTCGAGTTCGCACGCGAGCCCGACGATTTCCTCGGCCTGCTGGCGCTTGGCCTGTCGATGGGGCAGTGGCTGTCGCTGCCGATGATCCTCGGGGGCATCGCGCTGATGGTCTGGGCGTATCGCCGTCGCGCGACGAATGCGAATGCGGCTGCGTGATGCGACACCGATGCGCGCGTGATCGGCGCGTGCATAGGCGCATGCATCGGCAGCACGCATGAAAAAAACGCCGGCCCTCGGGCCGGCGTTTTTTCGTTTCTGACAGCTGCGCGTTGCGCGTTACTTCATTTGCACCGAGCCGTTGACGGTGACCGATACGGTGGCCTTGCCGCCTTCGACCGCGATCGGCGCGCTCATCTTCGCGCTGTCCATCGGCGCCGCGGCCATCGCCATCATGCGCGGGTACGGCTGCACGTTGCGGCCGCTGCCGACGTTGACATCGCGGATCGTGTAGCTGCTGTAGCCGAACGCCTTCGCGGCTTCGTCCGCGCGGGCGCGGAACGACTTGATCGCTTCGGTCGTGAGCTTCTGCTCGGCCGTGCGCTGCGCTTCAGGCGACAGCGAGAACTCGACGTTCGCGACCTGCATCAGGTTCGACAGCTGGCCTGCAAGCTTCGACGCCGCGGCGAAATCGCGCGATTCGAGCGCGACCTCGGTACGGCCGCGCCATGCGGAGATCTTGCCGTCGCGATCGGTGCTCGGATACACGGAGAATGCGCCCGTGTGCGCGGTGACGCCCGATACGCCCTTCGCTTGCGACAGCGCGGCATCGGCACGCTGGTTCAGTGCGGACGTGAGGCTGCCCGGATCCTTTGCCTGCTGCTCGTAGAACAGCGTGATGTGGATGATGTCCTGCGGCACGTCGGCGCTGGCCTGCGACGAAAGCGACAGCACGCCCGCCGGTTCCGGGAAGTGCGGGTTCGCGGTCTGCGCGTGCGCGGCGGGCGACGCGAGCGTCAGCGCGACGGGAACGGCGGCGGCGAGTGCGAGCGACAGCGCGAGTGCGGATTTCTTGGTCATTGTTGGATTCCTTGTGCGAGGGCGCGCACGCGGATCACGCGTGCGCGACGCGGGCGTGCCGCGCGACAAAAAATAACAGCCGGCCCGATTGGCCGACAGCGGTTGCTTAGGCTGCGCGAAAGACCCGCGAGTTCCGCGGCGGCAGCGCGTGCTGACCAGATTTGACGTTTGGCGCGTGCGTCTACTGCGTGCGCCTACTTCATCAGCCTTTCGGTGATGAACCGCCATTCGGCGCGCGTGACGGGCGTGATCGACAGCCGGTTGCCACGTGCGAGCACGCGCATGTCGGCGAGCTCGTCGTGTTCGCGCAGTGCCGCGAGCGGCACGAGCGGCGACTTTTTCACATAGCGCACGTCGACGAGCAGCCAGCGCGGCGCTTCCTGCGTCGACTTCGGATCGTAATAGGTGCTTTTCGGATCGAACTGAGTGGGATCGGGGTAGGGCGTCGACGACACTTCGGCGAGCCCCGCGATGCCCGGCTCGGGGCAACTCGAGTGATAGAACAGCACGCCGTCGCCGACCTTCATCGTGTCGCGCATGAAATTGCGCGCCTGATAGTTGCGCACGCCGGTCCACGGCAGCGAGCGCTGCGGTGCGTTGGCGAGATCGTCGATGCTTGCTTCGTCCGGTTCGGACTTCATCAGCCAGTATTGCATGGATCGTGATCGACGCAGTAGGAGGCATGATGGTCTGTTTGCATGCGTGTTCCGCGTGCAAGCAGACCCTGAAAAAGAAAACGGCACCGGGACTTGCCCGATGCCGTTGGATAGGCCCCCGCCTTGGCCGCTAGGCCGGCATCCTGAACCTGAGGTTCAGAATTGGTCGCAGTTAGCAGCACTTCGGGTACATCAGACAGAGTGACGCGCGCGCCCGTGCTACAAATTTCCGCAACCGTGCACATGGCATTGGTTCAAGGAATATATGACCTTGGCGAACCAGGCAGGGAAGCTGACTGAACTGTGTTTCGATGCGCCAATTTGACCACCGTTGATCGCCGAGATCAAGGAGAATCGACGCATCGATTGAAACGTTACTGCGTCTCGTGCTGTGCGAGCACCGCGCCGAGCTGTTCGTTCATCTGGTGCATTGTACGACGGATTTCCTCCGCCGGAAATGCTTCACCGTGTCGCACGCTCGTTTGCAGCCGCAGCAATTCCGATGCGAGCGACAGTGCCGCCATCACCGCGATGCGATCGGTGCCGCGTACCGAGCTGTTCGAGCGGATTTTCGACATTTCGGCGTCGACGCGCGCGACTGCCTCGAGCAGTGCCGCTTCGGTCTCGGCCGAACAGGCGAGCCGATAGGGCTGACCGAGAATCGAGACTTCGATCTGCTTGGTGCTCATGCATGTTCTCCGTGGCTGGCCGCGTCATCGCCATCCGTACGCGCCTGCGCATCCAGCAGGTCGAGCTGGTTGTCGGCTTGCTCCGCGCTTTTCGAGCGCGGCAGCTTTTCGAGAATCGCGTTCAGTTTCACCTGCGCGTCGTCGATTTTCGCCGACAGCGTGTCGCGCTCGGCTGCGAGCGCATTGCGTTCATCGCGCAGTTGCGCGAGTTCCGCGCGGACCGTGTCCGCTTCCGCGCGCAATTGCGCGACCTGCTCCTCGAGCGCGAGCCGTTCCGAGTGATAGCGCTTGTTCAGCGAAATCAGACGGCCAATATTTTGAGATAAGGTTTCGAGTTCGTTGAGCATTTGCTGCGTCCTCTAAAGACCCAGCATTTTAGCGCGGAATAACGCGCAATCCGACATCTGTATCGTTTCCAGTCGTAACACCCCCGCTTCTTGCCGTGAATAAGCGCGTCCCGCGCGTGTCCGAACGCTTCCTTGACGCTTGCGCGACCGGCTCCTAAACTGGCGCCGCCTCGGTGCTCGCGCGTGGAACGCGCGGTTAAACGGGAAGCAGGGCGCGGGCTCCGCCAGGAGGCCGCCAACCTGCGCTGCCCCCGCAACGGTAAGCGGCCGCGTCCAGTGACGCAGGCCGGCTCGGGCGCGTTCCGCGTGCAGGTTTCGCACGCGGGCGCGGGCCACTGCGCGTCATCGCGCGGGAAGGCGAGCCGGTACGCCGCCAGCCCGGATACCGGCCGAGACGGGGAGCCCGCATGGGCTTCGTGACGCGCGGCCTGCGGGGAAGCGGGGCGCGCAGTGCTTCACGGGATTTATCTTCATGCTGACCCCAATCGTCCGCACGGCGCTCGTCGCGCTCTGCGGACTGCCGCTGGCCGCCGCCGCGCAGACCGCGGCGAACGCCGATTCCGCGGCGGCCGCCGTCCCGGCGGCAACATCGGCCGCACCCGCGGCCCAGCCTGCCGCCGCGGCCATGCTCGAACCGGTCGTCGTCACCGCGCAGCGCGCGCCGCAGTCGCTGGCCGACACGATTCCGCAAACCACCGTATTCGACGCGCAGGATATTGCCGCGCACCCGGGCGCCGACCTGCCGACGCTGCTCGCGTTAGCACCCGGCGCGCAGATCGTGCGCAACGGCGGCCCCGGCGCGAGCGCGACGATGTTCCTGCGCGGCGCGGAGTCGACGCAGTCGCTCGTGCTGATCGACGGCGTGCGGGTCGATTCCGCGAGTCTCGGCGCCGCGCAATTGAGCCAGTTGCCGCTCGACCAGATCGAGCGCGTCGAGATCGTGAACGGCAACGTGTCGTCGCTGTATGGCTCGGGCGCGATCGGCGGCGTCGTGCAGGTGTTCACGAAGGACGGCGGCAATCATCCGCCGCGCTTCAACTTCGCGGTCGGCGTCGGCAGCTACGGCACGCAGACGCAGCAGGCCGGCGTAGCGGGCCGGCTCGACAGCGACGGGAAAACGACATTCAGCGTGTCGATCGCGCGCGACAAGGACAATGGTTTTTCCGCGCTCGACCCGGCGAAGAAGCCGAACGCGAACCCGAATGCGAACGGCTACCTGAACGAGAGCATCACCGCGGCGCTGCGCCATCGCTTCAACGACCGCTGGGATGCGGGCATCAGCTATTTCCAGTCGAACGGCAACAACAGCTACGACAACGCGTGGGGCGTGCCGACCGATCTGAACAACCTCTATTCGCGCGTGCAGCAGGTGCGTGCGTTCGCGAACGGCAAGCTGACCGACTGGTGGACTGCTCGCCTGAGCGTGTCGACCGGCAACGATCGCAGTCAGTCGACGCTGAACGGCGTCTATACCGATCACTTCAATACCGACAACCGCCAGTACACGTGGCAGAACGATTTCCGGATCGCGCCCGAGCACCTGATCCAGGCCGGCTACGAGCGGCTCGACCAGCAGTTCATGTCGAATGCGTATGCCGCGCCGCAGCGTCATGTGAATTCCGGCTGGATCGGTTATTCGGGGCGCTTCGGCCGCCAGCAGTTCCAGGCGAACCTGCGTCGCGATCAGTACTCGGACTTCGGCGGCGCCAATTCCTACTATCTCGGCTACGGCCTCGAACTGACCGATCGCTGGAAGGTGACCGCGAGTTATTCGGACGCGTTCCGCGCGCCGAGCTTCAACGACCTCTATTACCCGATGGCCGGCAACCCGTCGATCCAGCCGGAGCGCAGCCATTCGATCGAAGCTGCGCTGCAGTATGCGTCCGATGCAGTGGGCGTGATGCGGCTCACCGCGTTCCAGACGCGCTACGCGAACCTGATCAACTATCGGCCCGACGGGAGCGGTTTCTACTATATTGCGCAGAACGTCGGCCGCGCGAAGGTGCAGGGGCTCGAAGGGTCGTGGCAGGGGCATGTCGGCGCGACCGACGTACGGGTTGCCGCCACGTTGCAGAACCCGGTCGACGAAACGCAGAATCAGGATCTCGACCGCCGCGCGCGGCGTTTCGCGTCGATGGCCGTGAACCGCGCGTTCGGCGCGTGGCGCGTCGGCGGCGAATGGCTCGTGAGCGGCGCGCGCAACGATTCGGGCGGCGGGCGGCTCGGCGGCTACGGGATCGTCAACCTGTCCGCGCGCTACAACATCACGAAGTCGTGGTACGTCAGCGCGCGCATCGATAACCTGCTCGACAAGGACTACGAGCTTGCATATGCCTACAACACGCCGAAGCGCGGCGCCTATGTCACGCTCGGCTGGCAGCAGCAGTAAGCGGATGCGCTGCGCGCCGTGCGCGCAGCGGTGCGCGGCATGAGCGCCGCGCGCGCCGCCGCGATCTGGGCCGCGCTGGCCGCCGCAGTCGCGTTGCTGTTCGTCGCGTCGCTGTCGATCGGCAGCGTGCCGATGTCGCCGTGGCAGGCGCTCGCGTCGCTCGTGCCGCATGGCGGCGACGCGCTGTTCGCCGACATCGTCCGCACGCTGCGCCTGCCGCGCGCGCTTGCGGGCTTCGCGTGCGGTGCGCTGCTCGCGCTTGCCGGTGCACTGCTGCAGGTGCTGTTGCGCAACCCGCTCGCGGAACCGTACGTGCTCGGCGTGTCCGGTGGCGCGGCCGGGTTCGCGCTCGTCGCGATGATCGCGGGCGGTGCGTGGTGGCTCGTCGATGCGTCGGCGTTCGCCGGCGCGCTCGTGTCGGTTGCGCTCGTACTCGGTCTCGCGCGCCGCGAGCTGTGGCGCGGCGATTCGCGCGACGCGTCGCCGCGGCTGCTGCTCACCGGTGTCGTGATCGCGGCAGGGTGGGGCGCGCTCGTCACGCTGCTGCTGTCGCTCGCGCCCGATGCGCGTTTGCGCGGGATCATCTTCTGGCTGACGGGCGACCTGAACGGCGTGACCGCGCCGTGGTTCGCGTGGGGTGCGCTGCTATTGGCCGCCTGTGTCGCGCTGCCGGCCGCGCCGCAATTGAACGTGCTGCTGCGCGGCGACGCGACCGCGCTCGCGCTCGGTGTACCCGTCGCACGCCTGCGCGTGCGAATCTATCTCGTCGCGTCGCTGGCCGCGGCAGCCGCGGTAACGACGGCCGGCACGATCGGCTTCGTCGGCCTCGTCGTGCCGCATGCGCTACGGCTCGCGTTCGGCAACGACCAGCGCATGCTGCTGCCGGCCGCGATGCTCGCGGGCGGCGGCGGCGTGATGGCGGCCGACCTGCTCGCGCGCACCGCGATCGCGCCCGCGCAACTGCCGGTCGGTGTGATGACCGCGTTGATCGGCGTGCCGGTGTTCCTGTGGATGTTGCTGAGGAGACCGATGCGATGACAGGCACTGCACAGCACGCTGCCGCCTCCGGCAACGACATAGCCTGCGCGACCGTCGACCTGACGCTCAAGGCCGGCGCGCGCACGCTGCTCGACGGCTTCACGCAGGCCTTCCGCCCCGGCGAAATCTGGTGCGTCGCAGGGCCGAACGGCGCGGGCAAGACGACGCTGCTCGCGACGCTCGCGGGGCTGCACGCGCCGGCCGGCGGCCGGGTCGAGATCGACGGCCGGCCGCTCGCCGCGTGGCCGCCCGCGCGGCTTGCGCAGCGCCGCGCACTGATGCCGCAGCAACTGCACGATGCATTCAGCGCGACCGTGTTCGACACGGTGCTGCTCAACCGTTTTCCGTATCTCGGCGGCTGGGGCTGGGAGCGCGACGGCGACCGCGCGGCCGCGCGCGACGCGCTCGCGACGTTCGACCTGACCGCGCTCGCGTCGCGCGACGTGCTGTCGCTGTCGGGCGGCGAGCGGCAGCGCGTCGCGCTGGCCGCGACGCTGTGCCAGGATGCGCCGCTGATGCTGCTCGACGAGCCGCTCGCGCATCTCGACCTGCATCACCAGATCGACTGCCTGAGCGCGCTTGCCGCATGGCTCGACGCGGGCCCGCGCACGGTGCTGTTCTCGTGCCACGACCTGAATCTCGCGCGGCGTTTCGCGACGCATGCGCTGTTGCTCGACGGCCGCGGCCATGCGTGGGCCGGCCCCGTGCACGACGTGCTGACGCCCGAGCGCGCGAGCGACGCGTTCGGCTATCCGCTCGTGCTGATCCGCGAGAACGGCCGCGACGCACTGCTGCCTGCGTGGCCCGAGCGACAATGATCTTTTCTTTTCCTTTCCTTTCCTTTCCTTTCCTTTCCTCTCCTTTCCGATGCGCGGCGCAGGCCGCGCCAACGACACGGCTTCCCGATGACGACTCCGACCCACTTCCCGCCCGCGATCGCGCCGCTCGACGAGGTGCTGCGCAAGCGCCTGCAGCATGTGATCGACCACAAGACCAAGCCGCCCGGCAGCCTCGGCCAGCTCGAGGCGCTCGCGCTGCAGATCGGCCTGATCCAACACACCGAGCGGCCGATCGTGCAGCGCCCGGTGACGATCGTGTTCGCCGGCGACCACGGGATCGCGGCCGAGGGCGTGAGTCCTTATCCGCAAGCGGTGACCGCGCAGATGGTCGCGAACTTCCTGGCCGGCGGCGCGGCGATCAACGCGTTCTCGGGCGTCGCGCAGAGCACGCTCGAGATCGTCGATGCGGGCGTTGCGTCGCCGCTGCCGCTGTCCGACCGGCTGGTGTCGCTGCCGGTCGCGCGCGGCACGCGCAACTTCGCGGCGGAGCCGGCGATGACGCACGACGAGGCGATGACGGCGCTCGCGGCCGGTGCGGCGCGCGTGCGCCTGCACGCGTCGCTCGGCACGAACGTGATCGGCTTCGGCGAGATGGGGATCGCGAACACGTCGTCGGCCGCGTGCCTGATGAGCCGCCTGCTCGACGTGCCGATCGATGCGTGCGTCGGGCGCGGCACGGGCCTCGACGACCAGGGCCTCGCGCACAAGCGCGCGGTGCTCGGCCGCGCGCTCGTCAAGCACTCGCACGCGATCGCGCCGCTCGACGTGCTCGCGACGTTCGGCGGCTTCGAGATCGCGATGATGACGGGCGCGTATCTCGCGGCCGCGAGCGAGCGGATGACGATCCTCGTCGACGGCTTCATCGCGACGGCCGCGCTGCTCGTCGCCGAGCGCATCGCGCCCGGCGTGCGCGACTACTGCGTGTTCTCGCATACGTCGCACGAGGCCGGGCACCGGCGCATGCTCGAGCATTTCGGCGCGAAGCCGCTGCTCGCGCTAGACCTGCGGCTCGGCGAAGGCACGGGCGCGGCGCTCGCGCTGCCGCTCGTGCGCGCGGCGGCTGCGTTCCTGAGCGAGATGGCGAGCTTCGAGTCCGCCGGCGTCGACAATCGTGACGCCTGATCGCGCGAGCGGCGTGCGTGCCGAACTGCGCTACTTCTTCGTCGCGCTTGGTTATTTCACGCGCGTGCCCGTGCCGCGCGCGATCGGCTATGCGGCCGGCGATCTCGACCAGGCCGCGCGCTATTTCCCGCTCGTCGGCGCATGCGTCGGCGCGTGGGGTGCGCTTGTCTATCTCGCCGCGCTGCGCGTGCTGCCCGCGTCGATCGCGGTCGGGCTGTCGATGGCCGCGACGCTGCTCGCGACCGGCGCTTTCCACGAGGACGGCCTCGCCGACAGTTGCGATGCGTTCGGCGGCGGCTATACGCGCGACGACGTGCTGCGCATCATGCACGACTCGCGGATCGGCACGTTCGGCGCGGTCGCGCTCGTGATCGCGCTCGGCCTGAAATGGCAGGCGCTCGCGGCCATGCCGCCGCTGCGCGCCGCGTGGACGATGATCGCTGCGCATGCGGCGAGCCGCGCGGCGGCCGTCAGCCTGCTGATGTCGCTCGACTATGTGCGGCCCGAAGGCAAGGCGAAGCCGGTCGCGCAACGGATGGGCGCACGCGCGGCGTGCGTCGCGGCGGTATTCGGGTTGCCGTGGCTGTTCTGGCCGGACTGGCGCATGGGCGTCGCCGCGGGCGCCGCGCTCGTGCTCGTGCGCGCGTGGGCGGCCCGCTATTTCGTGAAACGGATCGGCGGTTATACGGGCGACTGCCTCGGCTTCATGCAGCAATTGAGCGAACTGGCGATCTATCTCGTGGTGCTCGGATGGACGTCGTCCTGATCCGTCATCCGGCCGTCGGCGTCGAGCCGGGCATGTGTTACGGACACAGCGACGTGCCGCTCGCCGCGCCGGCCGACGCCGGTGCACATGCCGTGCACGCGCATCTGTCGGCTCTCGGCGCGCCGCTGCCCGAACAGATCTGGACGAGCCCGCTGACGCGATGCGCGTCGATCGCCGAACGGCTCGCGCAGGCATTCGATGTGCCGCTGCTGCGCGATCCCGGCTGGCAGGAGATGGATTTCGGCGCGTGGGAAATGCAGCGCTGGGACGATATCGACCGTGCGGCGCTCGATGCGTGGGCGGCCGACCTGATGCATGCGTGCGCGCATGGAGGCGAAAGCGTCGCGCGGTTCGCCGCGCGGGTGGCACGGCGGGCCGATGCGGTGATGCAGGCCGATCGGCCGCAATGGGCGGTCACGCATGCGGGCGTGATCCGTGCGTTTGCATCGCATGTGTTGCGTGTGCCGCTCGATACGCTGCTGTCGCGGCCGGTGCCGACAGGTGGTGTCGTCTGGCTGCGTGCGGATGACGCGGCGCGAACATGGGAAGTCGCGCACTGGGATGAATAGGCTTGCTCGCGTCTGCATGTGAACGACACGACGCGCGGTCAAACCATCTCAAGCACCGGACGCATCAGAGGCAGGTGCGCGGCCAACGCGCAAGTCAGCGGAAATCAGCGCGCCGGCCGCCGCGCACGCGCGGCATCGAGATCCTCGCACAGCGCGGCCGCGCCTTGCGCGATCCGCGGCGACGGCCGCGTCAGCAGATCGCCGTCGATCGCGAACAGGTTGTTGCGCGCCACGGCCGTCAGCGCGGGCCACGCGCGCCAGCGTGCAAGGCTCGGCAGCGGAGCGTCCGAGCGCGTTGCGCCGGCGCTCGTCGTCACGATCGCCTCCGGATTCGCGGCGAGCACGGCCTCGTCGGTGACGCTTGGCGCGAGCGGCTTGAGCGACGCGAACACGTTGCGGCCGCCGCACAGCGCGATCACGTCGTTGATCAGGTGCGCGCCGTTGAGCGTCGTCAGCGGGCGGTCCCAGACCTGGAAGAACATCGTGACGGGTGCGCGCGCGGCGTAACGTGCACGCAGCGTCACGATATCGTGCGCAAAGGACGCCGCGGCCGCATCGGCTGCCGGCTGCGTGCCGAGCAGCGTGCCGAGCCGGCGCAGCGACGACGACACATCGTCGAGATGTTTCGGTTCACTGAAGAACAGCGGGATATGCAGCGCGCGCAGCGCGTCGGTCTGCCGTTCGGCGTTGCCGTGACGCCAGACGACGATCAGATCCGGCTTCAACGCGGCGATTCGCTCGAGGTCGAGCGCCTTGTTGTCGCCGATGCGCGGCACCGCTTGCGCGGCGGGTGGATAGTCGCTGTACGTGACGGTGCCGACGAGCTTCGCGCCGCCGCCAGCCGCGTAGACCAGCTCGGTCGCGTGCGGCGCGAGGCTGATCACGCGCTGCGCGGGCGCAGGCAGCGTAACCGTATTGCCGGCGTCGTCGCGCGCCGTGACATCGGCATGGACGAGCGGTGCATGAGCGAGCGCGGCCAGCGTCGCGGCCGGCGCCAGCCGGCGGAACATGCGCGGGTTCATGCGGATTCCTGTTGCAGCGTCGGAACGCAGTGAGCGAGCGCAACACCGAGGCGCTGCCACTCGGCTTCGTTGCCCGGCAGGCCGATGCGCACGCTCGACGGCTTCGCGAAGTACCGCGTCCAGATCCCGCGTGCCGAGAGCGCCGCATGCAGCGCAGCGGCGCGCGGGTCGTCGGTCCAGCTGAAAAGCGGTGTCGCGCGAACCGCGAAGCCGTGCGCGCGCAGCAGTGCGGCCAGCCGCTCGCCGTCGGCCGCGAGCCGTTCGCGGGCGGCGGCTTGCCATGCCCGATCCGCGAACGCCGCGGCGACTGCGTGACGCGCGGGGCCGCCGACCGTCCATGCGCCGAGCATGTCGCGCAGCGCGACGATCCGTTCGGGGCATGCGAGCACGAAGCCCGCGCGGATGCCGGCGAGGCCGAAGAACTTGCCGACCGAGCGCAGCACGACGAGCCCCGGGCGATCGACCTGCGGCGCGAGCGATTGCGTCGCGCCCGTATCGGCGAACGCCTCGTCGACGATCAGCGTGCCGCCGCGGGCCGACAACTGCGCATGCCAGCGGAGCAGGCGCTCGGCCGGCACGAATTCGGCGGTCGGGTTGTTCGGATTCCCGACGATGACGTGGCGCAGCGTCGCCGGCAGCGTATCCGTGCCGATGTCGAGCGGAATGATGCGATGGCCGTGACGCGCGAACGCGGGCGCGTATTCGCCGTACGCGAGCGACGCGACGCCGGCGTTGCCGGTTGGCAGTAACGCAGGCAATGCGCGGATCGCGGCCTGGCTGCCGGCGACTGGCAGCACGTGCGCGGGATCGGGCGCGTGGTAGTACTGTGCGGCGTGGGCCGCGAGGCCGTCGCCGTCGTCGGGCAGCCGGCGCCACGCGTCGGCCGGGACGGGCGGCACCGGATAGCCGACCGGATTGATGCCGGTCGACAGGTCGAGCCACGCGTCGTACGGAATGCCGTGGCGGCGTGCGGCTTCATGCAGGTTGCCGCCGTGCGCGATGCGTGTGTCAGACATGATGAGTGGCCATGACGAGTGCGCCGCTCGCGACCAATAGCGCGAGCCACAGTGCGAGCGTGCGGGTGACGAGCGACAGCGCGGCGACGACGTGGACGGCGGTCGCCGTTGCGCCGGTGCCGAGCGCCGGACGATCCTCGATCTCGCCGTGATAGACGGCCGGGCCGCCGAGCTGCACGTTCAGGCTGCCCGCGCCCGCGGCCATCACCGGGCCCGCGTTCGGGCTGTCCCAGTGGCGTGCCTGCGTGCGCCAGCAGCGCCATGCGGCCGCCGTGTCGCCGAGCAGCGCGTAGCTCGCGGCCGTGAGGCGAGCGGGAATCCAGTTCAGCGCGTCGTCGAGGCGCGCGGCGGCCCAGCCGAAGGTCAGGAAGCGCGGCGTGCGGTAGCCCCACATCGCGTCGAGCGTGTTCGCGAGCCGGAACAGCAGCGCGCCGGGGCCGCCCG
The DNA here is from genome assembly GCF_025685725.1 of Burkholderia sp. BKH01. NCBI lineage: Bacteria > Pseudomonadati > Pseudomonadota > Betaproteobacteria > Burkholderiales > Burkholderiaceae > Burkholderia > Burkholderia sp. BKH01. The sequence continues at coordinate 83,847 of NZ_JAOTQT010000018.1, forward strand.
CGACGACGAACCAGAACAGTGCGCCGAAGATCGCGTCGTTGCCGTTCTCGAGCGCCGATTCGACGGCCGCGCGCGACAACGCGCCTTCGTCGGCGTCGCTCGTGTCGCGCGACACGATGCGCGCGGTCAGCTTGCGCGCGGCGTCGAGGTCGCGCCGCAGCAGCGCCGCGGCGATCGGCGCGACATGGTCGGCGAGGCTCTTCGCGCCGAGTGCGAACCACAGCAGCGCGACGTGCAGCGCGGCCGCGAGCGGCCACGGCAGTACGGCCACGAGCCATGCGGCGACGGCCACCGGCGGCACGACGGCTGCGGCCCACGCGGCGACCCCAGCCGCACGGCCGCGCCGGCCCGTGTTCAATGCGCCTTCGATGCGCGCGGCGAGCCTGCCGAACGCGACGAGCGGATGCCAGCCGGCAGGCTCGCCGATCGCGCGGTCGACGATCGCGGCCGCGACCGCGAGCATCGCGACGACGGGCAGCGACAGCATCAGCATGACGGCGCTCCCGTCTTGAGGTCGAGCGGCAGGCCGGCGACGAGCAGCGTCACACGCGTCGCGAGCGCGGCGACGCGCTGGTTCAGGCGCCCGAGTTCATCGACGTAGCGGCGCGTGACCGACCCGAGCGGCACGACGCCGAGCCCGATCTCGTTGCTGACGACGATCACCTTCGCACGCGCGCCGCGCAATGCGTGCTCGAGCCGCTCGACCTGCGCCGCGTACTGTGCATCGTCGAGCGGTTCGCCGTCGGCCGGGCACAGCAGGTTCGTGAGCCACAGCGTCAGGCAGTCGACCAGCAGGCATGCGTGCGGATCGTCGAGCCGAGCGAGCGTGCCGGCGAGGTCGACGGGCGCATTGGCGAACCCCCATTCGGCCGGCCGGCGCGCGCGATGATGCGCGATGCGCTGCGCGAATTCGGCATCGGCGGCGGTCGCGGTCGCGATGTAGGTGACGGGGCGGCCGCTGTCGGCCGCGAGCCGCTCGGCATGCGCGCTCTTGCCCGAGCGTGCGCCACCGAGGACGAAGGTGAGGTCGTGCGGAATCATCGCGTGATTGTAACGGCGCGGGCGTACCGGCGCGGGCGATAATGCGGCCTTTGCTTCGCGACGACCTTTACACGATGAATGCACCCGAGCCGCGGCCGCACGGCACGCTGATGATCCAGGGTACGACCTCCGACGCGGGCAAGAGCACGCTCGTCGCGGGCCTGTGCCGCCTGGCGCGCCGTGCCGGCGCGCGCGTTGCGCCGTTCAAGCCGCAGAACATGGCGCTCAACAGCGCGGTGACGGCCGACGGCGGCGAGATCGGCCGCGCGCAGGCGCTGCAGGCGCTGGCCGCGGGCGTCGCGCCGCATACGGATTTCAACCCCGTGCTGCTGAAGCCGACGAGCGACCGCGGCGCGCAGGTGATCATTCATGGCAAGGCGCGGTTGAACCTCGACGCGCGCGCGTATCACGACTACAAGCCGGTCGCGTTCGACGCGGTGCTCGAGTCGTATGCGCGCCTGCGCGCCGGTTACGACACGGTGATCGTCGAGGGCGCCGGCAGCCCGGCCGAGATCAACCTGCGCGACGGCGACATCGCGAACATGGGCTTTGCCGAGCGCGTCGACTGCCCGGTCGTGCTCGTCGCCGACATCGACCGCGGCGGCGTGTTCGCGCACCTGGTCGGCACGCTCGCGTGCCTGTCGGACAGCGAGCGCGCGCGCGTGCGCGGCTTCGTGATAAACCGCTTCCGCGGCGACGTCAAACTGCTCGAACCGGGGCTCGACTGGCTGTGTGCGCAGACCGGCAAGCCGGTGTTCGGCGTGCTGCCGTACCTGCACGGGCTGCTGCTCGATGCGGAGGACATGCTGCCCCCGCAGGCGCGCAGCGCGGCCGCACGCGGCGACGCCGGCGTGCTGCGCGTCGTCGTGCCCGCGCTGCCGCGCATCAGCAACCATACCGATTTCGATCCGCTGCGCGCGCATCCGCAGGTCGAGTTCACATACTGGAAGAGCGGCCCGGTGCCGGATGCCGACCTGCTGATCCTGCCCGGTTCGAAAAGCGTGCAGCGCGATCTCGAATGGCTGCGCGACGCGGGCTGGGACGCGATGATCCGTCGTCACCTGCGCTATGGCGGCAAGGTGATCGGCATCTGCGGCGGGATGCAGATGCTCGGCCGCACGCTGGACGACCCGCTCGGTCTCGAAGGCGCGCCCGGCAGCGTGCCGGGGCTCGGGCTGCTCGATTTCGACACGACGTTGCAGCCCGACAAGACGCTGAAGAACGTGACCGGGAATCTGGCGCTGCCGTGCGCGGCCGCCGTGCGCGGCTACGAGATCCACATGGGCGACACGCGCGGGCCCGCGCTCGCCGCGCCCGCGCTGTCGCTGGCAGCCGACGCCGCGCAGGGCGGCACGCGCCCGGACGGCGCGGTTTCCGCCGACGGCCAGATCCTCGCAACCTACGTGCACGGGCTGTTCGACGCGCCCGACGCGTGCGCGGCGCTGCTCGCGTGGGCCGGGCTCGACGGCGCGGAACGCATCGACTATCCGGCGCTGCGCGAGGCATCGCTGGAGCGGCTGGCCGATACGTTCGCCGAACATCTCGACCTCGACGCGCTGTACGCCGAGTTTCGTTGAAGCGGAGCCGTGCCGCCCTCGCTTTTTCCGCCGGATCGCGTACAACACAAGGAGGGCGGAGGTCCGCCTGGAGGAGTCCGATGATGAAGGCTCGATGGTGGTGGAGCGTGCTGCTTGCGGCACTGCTGGGCGCATCGGCGGTTGCGCACGCGTGCGATTCATATGCACCGGGCGGCAGCCAGTCCGGTTCCGGCGCCACGCAAGGCAAAAGCGGTTACTGACGCAGGTATCGGGGCATGATCGGTCATGCCCCTTTTTTGGTCTCATTCGTTCCTTTTAGGAATCAGTTAAAGCGGATTGGCGTGTTTATCGGTCGAATCGGTTCGAATAGAGTGGGGCCATTCTCATCCACTCACGAAGGAATCCGCCATGAACCCCGATCGCCTGAACGATTTCGCCGCGACGCTGCTGCGCGTCGCGCTCGGCGTGCTGTACCTCGCGCACGTCGCGCAGAAGGTGTTCGTCTTCACGCTGCCCGGCACCGCGCAGTTCTTCGCGTCGATCGGCCTGCCGGGCTGGCTCGCGTACCTGACGACGTTCGTCGAACTGGCGGGCGGCCTGGCGCTGCTCGCGGGTTTCCGCGTGCGCGTCGCCGCGCTCGCGCTGCTGCCGTTCATGCTCGGCGCGACCGCCGCGCATCTGCCGAATGGCTGGAGCTTCTCGTCGCCGCACGGCGGCTGGGAATATCCGGCGTTCTGGGCCGTCACGCTCGCCGTGCAGGCGCTGCTGGGCGGCGGCGCGTTCGCGATCGGCGCACGGGAGGCCGCGGTTCAGCGCGCGTGACGGGCGCGTGAGCAACGCATGGTTCGGTGCAACCCGTTCCGGTGATCCCCCGTTTGCCGATATCATCGCTCCCTGTATCCGCAATCGAGCGGCGCCAGCCATGCGGCCGGCGCCGCGTGGCTTTTTCGGGGGAATTCATGACGGTGATCGTGGTGGCGAATCCGAAGGGCGGCGTGGGGAAGAGCACGTTGTCCACCAATCTTGCCGGCTATTTCGCGGCGCAGGGCGCGTGGGTCGCGCTCGCCGACCTGGACCGGCAGCAGTCCGCGCATGCGTGGCTCGACCTGCGGCCGGCCGGCTTGCCGGCGATCGAATCGTGGGATCTCGATCCGGACGCGCCGTCGAAGCCGCCGCGCGGCCTCGAATACGCGGTGATCGATACGCCGGCCGGCCTGCACGGCAACCGGCTCAGCGTCGCGCTGCAACTGGCCGACAAGGTGATCGTGCCGCTGCAACCGTCGATGTTCGATATTCTCGCGACCCAGCAGTTTCTGGAGCGCCTCGCCGGCGAGAAGGCCGTGCGCAAGGGCAGCGTCGAGGTCGGGATCGTCGGGATGCGGGTCGATGCGCGCACGCGCTCGTCCGACCAGCTGCACCGCTTCGTCGAAGGGCTCGGCCTGCCGGTGCTCGGCTACGTGCGCGACACGCAGAACTACGTGCAGATCGCCGCGCACGGCCTCACGCTGTGGGACGTCGCGAAGAGCCGCGTCGAGAAGGATCTCGAACAGTGGGGGCCGATCGTCGAATGGGCCGAACGTGGTGCGCCGAAGGCGGAGAAGGCCGCCAAGGCGTCCTGATCCGATCGCGCGGCGGGCGCGCGCCGAAATGAGAAAGGGCCGGATCCCGTGTCGCACGGGATCCGGCCCTTCGACCGCAGGCGGCGCAGCCGCGCCCGCGCGCCACGGCACGCGGGCGGCTGCTCAGGTTAGGTCCAGTTCTGCGTCGGCACGTGATCGCGGTGGCCCTTGATCTTGTTGCCGTCGTCGATGAACACGAGCTTCGGCTTCCAGCCGGCCTGCAGCTCGGCTTCGTCGACCATCGCGAATGCCGCGATGATCACGAGGTCGCCGAGCTGCGCACGGCGCGCGGCCGAGCCGTTCAGCGAGATCATCCCGCTGCCGCGCTCGCCCTTGATCGCGTACGTCGAGAAGCGCTCGCCGTTGTTGATGTTCCAGATGTCGATCCGTTCGTTTTCGACGATGTTCGACGCTTCGAGCAGGTCTTCGTCGATCGCGCACGAGCCTTCGTAGTGCAGCTCGCAGTGCGTGACTGCCGCGCGGTGGATCTTCGATTTGAGCATGTGGCGCTGCATGGTGTCTCCGTGATGCGTCGTGAGAGGCGCGGGCGGGCGGCCCGTCAGATTTCCAGGTTGTCGATGAGGCGCGTCGCGCCGAGCTTCGCGGCCGCGAGCACGACGAGCGGCTCGCCGGCTTCGAGTTCGGCGGCGCTCGGCGCGATCAGGTTCGCACGGCGGCGGATCGACAGGTAGTCGGGCGTCCAGCCGCGCTCGGCCAGGTGCGTGCGCGCCTGTTGCTCGAGCTTGCCGAGGTCGCGCTCACCGCCGAGCAGGCTTTCGCGCATGCGCTGCAGCGTCTTCGCGAGTTCGGGCGCTTCCCGGCGCTCGTCGGCCGACAGGTAGCGGTTGCGCGACGACAGCGCGAGGCCGTCCTCGTCGCGCACGGTTTCGGCCGCGATGATGTCGACCGGCAGCGCGAGCTGCTGGCACATGCGGCGCACGATCATCAACTGCTGATAGTCCTTCTTGCCGAACACGGCGACGCGCGGCTGCACGCAGGCCATCAGCTTCGACACGACCGTGCACACGCCGGTAAAGAAGCCGGGGCGGAATTCCCCTTCGAGGATCCCGCCGAGATCGTCCGGCGGCAGCACGCGGTATTCCTGCGGTTCCGGGTACATGTCGCGCTCGGTCGGCGCGAACAGCACGTAGACGTTTTCCTTCTGCAGCTTCTCGATATCGTCCTGCAGCGTGCGCGGATACTTGTCGAAATCCTCGTTCGGACCGAACTGCAGGCGGTTGACGAAGATGCTCGCCACGACCGGGTCGCCGTGCTGGCGCGCGAGGCGCATCAACGACAGGTGCCCTTCGTGCAGGTTGCCCATCGTCGGCACGAACGCCGTGCGGTTCTGTCCGCGCAACTGGTCGCGCAGTTCATGGATCGAGCTGATGACTTTCATGATCGGGTAGCGGGTTCCTCGCGCATGCGCGCGTTGGCGCCGCAGCGGCGGCGTCGGGGTCGAAGCGGAGAACGCCGGCGCGCGGGCGGCGCATCGGGCGTCGGCGGATTGTAGAGGATTTGGCCGCCAAACGCATCGAAAAGAGAACGATCGTTCACTTTTTAATCGGGCGTGCGGGAAACGAGCCACGACTTCGGGCCGCGGCCACCCGCCGCGGCGAAGCGGCGAGCGTCGGGGTGAATCGGGAGAACGGGGGAACGGGGGAACGGGACGGGCGCGGGCCTTACGCGGGCAGGTACGCGAGGCGCACGTAGATCGGCGCGAATGGCTCGGGCTGCGTGATCTCGACGAGCGATTCGCGCGCGAGTTCGAGCATCGCGATGAAGTTCACGACGACGACCGGCACGCCGCGCGACGTGTCGAACAGGTCGGCGAATTCCATGAATCGCGCGTTCTGCAGCCGGCGCAGGATCAGGCTCATGTGTTCGCGCACCGACAGCTCCTCGCGGGAGATCTTGTGGTGCTGGACGAGCTTCGCGCGCTTGAGCACGTCGGCCCACGCGGCGCGCAGGTCGTCGGAGTTCACGTCGGGGAAGCGCGGCGTGATGCTTTGCTCGATGTAGACCTCGGCGCGCAGGAAGTCGCGGCCGAGTTGCGGCAACTGGTCTAGCCGCTGCGCGGCGAGCTTCATCTGCTCGTATTCGAGCAGGCGGCGCACGAGTTCGGCACGCGGATCTTCCGCTTCGTCGCCGGTGTCGGCCTTCTTGACCGGCAGCAGCATCCGCGACTTGATCTCGATCAGCATCGCGGCCATCAGCAGGTATTCGGCGGCCAGCTCGAGGTTCGACGTGCGGATCTGGTCGACATAGCCCAGATATTGTGCGGTGACCTGCGCCATCGGGATGTCGAGCACGTTGAAGTTCTGCTTGCGGATCAGGTACAGCAGCAGGTCGAGCGGGCCTTCGAACGTCTCGAGGAAGATCTCGAGCGCATCGGGCGGGATGTAGAGATCCTGCGGCAGCTTGAAGAGCGGCTCGCCGTACAGGCGAGCGAACGCCGCGACACCGTCGACCGTGTCGGGCGTCGAATCGGCGCCCGCGGGCGCTGCGATCGCGTCGTCCTGCCGGGCGGCGCTGGCCTCGTCGGCGGCGCTCACGTCGTCAGAAGTTCTGGTAGTAGACGTACGACGTTTGGTTCACGCGCGATTCCTGCTGCTCGGCGCGCTCTTCGAGGTCGATCGGCTGCTTGTCCCACAGCAGCGAACGGCCCTTGCGCTGCTCTTCCTCGAGCGTCGGCTTCTGCTGCTTGAGCTGGTTCAGGAACTGCGTGACGTCGGACTGGTACGGCATGGCTGGATTTTCCGTTTCGGGCGGCGCACGATGCGCCGGATTCGCGATGGCGGGATTTTACCGCATTGGGGGAACGGCCGGCGCCAATCGCGCGTCGAACCCGCGGGCCGGCGCGGACAGGCGTCGCGTCGCGGTCACGCTGGTTCGCGACGCCTTTCAGAAACGTTTAGCTTTGACGCCAGCACCCTGTGGTCAAATACAGGGTTTCCACGAAACCGTGACAACCGAGGGCGAGGTCATATTTGGCGGGGCAGTCGAACCAGCAAGCACACACGGCGCATCACGCGGGCCCGCGCGCGGCACGCAATCTCGCCGGCACCGCAGCCCGCGCCGCACGGGCGGCCCTCGCGGGTTGCGTCGCCGCGTTGTTCGCGCTGCCGGCCCACGCGAAGTATGACGTCGACATCGACGCGCCGCGCTCGGTCCGCAAGCTGCTCAAGTCGCATCTCGATATTGCGCGCTTCGCGAAGCGCGACGACATCAGCGAAGACCAGTTCGACTTCCTCGTGACCGCCACCCCGCAGCAGGTGCGCGACCTGACCGCGACTGCCGGTTATTTCTCGCCGGTCGTGCGCACCGACGTGCGCACGCGCGACGGCAAGCGCGACGTGCGCATCGCGGTCGATCCGGGGCCGCAGACCGTCGTGTCGACGGTCGACCTGACGTTCAAGGGCCCCGTCGACACCGAAGATCCGAAGCAGGAGGCCGCGACCCGCTTCGCGTTCTCGCTGAAGCCGGGCGACCCGTTCACGCAGTCCGACTGGGACGGCGCGAAGGGCGCGGCGCTCAAGCAACTGCAGTCGCGCCGCTATCTCGGTGCGAAGATCGCGTCGTCCGAGGCGCGCATCGACCCGCGCACGCAGCGCGCGACGCTCGCGGTCACGTTCGACAGCGGCCCGACCTTCACGATCGGCAAGGTCGATGTCGACGGCGTGCGCCGCTATCCGGAGAAGATCGTCGCGAACGTCAATCCGCTGTCGGAAGGCGAGATCTACGACGTGCAGCGGATCACCGAATTGCAGCGGCAGTTGCAGAACACGCCGTACTACGCGAGCGTCGCGATCGACGTCGGCGACGATACGGCGAAGCCCGAACGCACGCCCGTGCACGTGAAGGTCAGCGAGTTCCCGTACAACAGCATCCGCGGCGGCGTCGGCTATGCAACCGACACGGGCCCGCATGTGCAGGGCTCCTATACGTATCTCGACACGTTCGGCGCCGCATGGCCGCTGACCGTGTCGGGCCGGCTCGACCAGATCCAGCAGTACGGGCAGGTCCAGCTGTCGATGCCGCCGGGCGAGAGGGGGTGGACCAACAGCGTGCTCGCGTCGTATACGAACACCAACGTGTCGGACACGCGCATCTACAGCGCGCGGGTCGGCGTGCAGCGCACGCGCACGGGCCAGTTCATCGACTATGCGTATTCGCTGATGTTCTACCAGGACCGGCTCGACCAGAACGGCGCGGGGCCGACCACGAGCCGCGCGCTCGTGCCGCAATGGGCCTGGACGCGCCGCAACGTCGACGATCCGCTGTTTCCGCGTTCGGGCAACCTGATCCACGCGGAGGCCGGCTTCGCGATCAAGGGCGTGGCGACCGACCAGACCTTCATCCGCGGCTACGCGCGCGGCCAGCAGTACCTGCCGGTCGGCAAGCGCGACCTGTTCGTGTTCCGCGCGGAGCTCGGCGGCGTGTTCACGAGCGGCAGCTCGACCGGCGTGCCGGCGTCGCTGCTGTTCCGCGCGGGCGGCTCGAACTCGGTGCGCGGTTATGGTTACCAGAGCATCGGCAACAGCGTCGACGGCTCCGTTTTGCCGACCAAGTACCTGATGACTGGCACCGCCGAATATCAGCACTGGTTCAACCGCGACTGGGGCGCCGCGACGTTCTTCGACATCGGCACCGCGACCGATGCGTGGGGCGAGAAGGTGTTCTACCCGGGCGTCGGCATCGGTGCGCGCTGGCGCAGCCCCGTCGGCCCGATCAACGTCGACGTCGCGTACGGGTTGCGCAACCACAGCGTGCGCCCGTACCTGACGCTCGGCATCGCTTTCTGAACGTACTGCTTCATCCACGACGAACCGCATGACGAAGGACCCGAACGACACGCCGCCGCCTCACGATCCGGACTCGCCCGACGGCGCGCCTGACGCGCCGCCGCGCCGCAGGCGTGCGGTGCGCGTCGTCGCGTGGACGCTTGCGACGGCCGTGCTGCTCGTCGTGCTGGCGGTGGGGCTGATACTGGCCTCGGCGACGACCGAGCGCGGCACGCGGCTCGCATGGCAGGCGGCCGTGCGCGTGCTCGGCGGGCAGCTCGCGGGCACGCTCGAGGGCGGAACGCTTGCGACCGGCGTGCGGCTGCACGACTTCGCGTGGACGAGCCCCGGCGGTGCGGGCACGGAGGTGCGCATCGACCGGATCGCGGGCCGCTGGGCGCTGACCCGTGCGCCGTGGCGGCTGTCCATCGCCTATCTTCGCGCGGGCACGATCGACGTGCGAATCGTGCCGGGGCCGTCGACGCCGAGCACGACGCCGCAGGACCTGAGCCTGCCGCTGCAACTGCGCATCGACGACCTGCGCGTCGATCACCTCGCGATTCACGAAGGCGGTTCGACGACGCAGCTCGACCATATCTCGCTGAATGGCCGCAGCGACGGCCGTCACCATGAACTCGCGCTCGACGGCATCGATACGCCGTACGGCGCGCTGACCGCGCGCGCGAAGCTTGACGGCGTGAAGCCGTTCGCGCTGACGGGCGAAGCCACCTACGCGGGCAAGCTGTCCGACGAGCCGGTCAACGCGCGGGCCCGCGTGTCCGGCTCGCTCGAGGCGCTCGTCGCCGACGTCGACGCGAGCGGGATGAAGCTGAGCGGGCGCGCGCACGTCGAGGCCGCGCCGTTCGGTGCGGTGCCGCTCACGCGCGCGTCGCTCGCGTTCGATCACGTGAACCCGCAGGCGCTCGCACCCGGCGCGCCGGCCGCCGATCTCGCGGTGCGCGCGGAACTCGCGCCCGTGACCGCGCCGGCCGGTGCCACACCGGCGAAGGGTTTCGCGGTGACGGGCCCCGTGTCGATCGTCAACGCGAAGCCCGGTACGCTCGGCGACCACCTGCTGCCGGTGATCGACGCGCACGCGAACGTGCATCTCGACGCGCACGCGCAGCGGCTCGACGGTCTCGCGCTGAAACTGATCCGCGACGGCAGCGTGACGGGCAACGGCACGCTGACGGGCGGCAAGGGCCGCTTCGACCTGAAGGTCGCGAACCTCGACCTGAACGCATTCGTCGCCGAGCTGCGGCCGATGCGCCTGGGCGGCCCGGTCGGCGTGACGCTCGCGGGCGACGTGACGACCGTCGACTTCAACCTGAACGACCCGAAGCTTGCGCTCGGCGCGCGCGCGAAGGTCGCGTTGACGTCGCAGCAGACGGTGCTGACCGACGCGCGCGTGACGGCGGCCAAGGGCCGTATCGACCTGACGGGCGTGTTCCGCCACGACGCGCATTCGAGCTACGACGCGAAGGCGACGCTGACGGCGTTCGATCCGCTGCTGCTCGCTGCGATGAGGGCGCCGAAGGCCGGCGGCGGCAAGGCGGCCGCCAACGCAAAGGCGCCGGCCAGGCGCGGCGAGACGCGCGTGTCGGGCACGCTGACCGCGTCGGGCGCGTTTGCGCCGCAGGTGTCGACGAAGGCGACCTTCAAGCTCGGCGACAGCCTGTACGACGGCGTGCCGCTGACCGGTGCCGGCGTCGTGCAGCTCGTCGGCTCGCGGATCCTGCCGAGCAACGCGAACCTGTCGATCGCGGGCAACCACGTCGATTTGCGCGGCAGCTTCGGCGCGCCCGGCGACCGGCTGCGCTTCGTCGTCGATGCGCCGCAGCTCGACCGGCTCGGCTTCGGCGTAGAGGGGCTCGTGCAGGCGCAGGGCGACCTGACCGGCAGCTTCGCGCATCCGAACGTGACGGCCACCTACAAGGCCGAGCGCGTCGTCGTCGGATCGAACCGGATCGGCGCCGCGCAGGGCCGCGCGGACATCCGCGACGGCGCGCACGGCGCACTCGTGTTCACGGCCGACGCGACCGACATCGCGCTCGGCTCGCTGAAGCTGAAATCGCTGCGCGCGAATCTGAACGGCACGCGCGCGAAGCACACGCTCGACGCATCGGCGGTCGGGACGGCCGGCGGCCGCGTGATCGACGTGACGCTCGCGGCGAACGGCGGCGTGGTCGAGAACCGCGACGGGATGCGCTGGGACGGCACCGTCACGCGCCTCGCGAACCGCGGCACGCCGGCCGTCGCGCTGCAGACGCCACTCACCGTGTCGGCCGGCGCCGGACGCGTGACGCTCGGCGCGACACGGCTCACGCTCGAAGGCGCGGCGATCGACCTGAAGTCGTTCGTGTTCGATCATGGCCAGATGCGCTCGGCGGGCTCGGTGAGCGGCGTATCGGTCGCACGCTTCCTCGAGGTCCGCCAGGAGCTGACGGGCCAGCGGCCGCCGCTGCGCACCGACGTCGTGCTCGATGCCGACTGGGATTTCTCGCTCGGCGCGAACGCGACGGGTTACGTGCAGGTGAAGCGCCGCGGCGGCGACGTGACGATCGAGAGCGGGCGCGGCATCGCGTCGCTGGGGCTGACCGACCTGTCCGCGCGCGCGAGCTTCGCGCCCGGCAACCGGCTCAACGTGACGGCGCTCGCGAAGGCGAACCGGATCGGCACGCTCGACGCGAATGTCACGGTGCCGTTCGCGCTGCGCGACGGCATGTTCGGGGTCGCCGACGACGGCCCGCTGTCGGGCCGCATCGACGCCGACATCCCGTCGCTGAAAGCGACCGGCAACCTGTTCGGGCCGAGCTACCTGCTCGGTGGGCGCGCGGCGCTGAAGCTGACGGTTGCCGGCACGCCGTTGAAGCCGAACCTGTCGGGGATGCTGACGGGCGACGACCTGTCCGCGACGCTCGTCGACCAGGGCGTGCAACTGAAGGACGGCATCGTGCGCGTGAAGCTCACGGAAAACCTCGTCGAATTCCAGCAGGTCGAGTTCCACGGCGGCGACGGCACGCTGCGCGCGCTCGGCCGCGTGCGCCTCGACGGCGAGGCGCCCGACCTGACCGCGAGCATCGTCGCGGACAAGCTCGAACTGTTCGCGGCGCCGGATCGCAAGCTGTCGCTGTCGGGCAAGGCGACGGTCGCGAACGACGGGCCGCGCGGCGCGCTGTCGGTCGACGGCAAGTTCGTCGTCGACCACGCGCTGTTCGACCTGCCCGAGGAATCGGCGCCGCACCTGTCCGACGATGTCGTGATCGTGCAGCCGGACGGCACGGTGCGCGGAGAGACACCGACGGGCACCGCGGTGGCGAAGCCGCAGCCGGCCACGGACAAGCCGGCGCCGTCGCTCGCGCCGCGCGCGAACATCGACATCGGCCTCGGCAACAACTTCCGCTTCAAGGGCCACGGCGCGGATCTCGGGCTGCGCGGCACGATCACCGTGATGAGCGCGCCGGGCGTGCCGCTGCGCGCGGTCGGCAACGTGCGCGTGACCGAAGGATCGACGTACACGTCGTTCGGCCGCAAGCTCGCGATCGAGAACGGCTTCTTCACGTTCAACGGCCCCGTGTCGAACCCGGGCGTCAACATCCTCGCGATGCGGCGCAATCAGGAGGTCGAGGCCGGCGTACAGGTGACGGGCACGATCCAGTCGCTGACGGTCAAGCTCGTGTCGGAGCCGAACGTCACCGACAACGAAAAGCTGTCGTGGCTGCTGTTCGGGCACGGCACCGACCAGGGCAACAACGTCGGCCAGCAGGGCACGATGACGGCGGCGCTCGGGCTGCTCGGCAGCGTGACCGGCAAGCGCGTCGCGCAGACCTTCGGCCTCGACGAGTTCTCGATCGGCCGCAGCGACGTCGGCCTGACCGACCCGCAGGTCGTGCAGGTGTCGAAGGCGATCAACGAGCGCTTCGTGCTCGGCTTCGAGCAGGGCCTGCAGTCGGCGAGCAACGCGTTCAAGGCGACGATCAACCTGACGCGCTTCTGGTCGGTGTCCGCGTACGGCGGCACGTTCCAGGGTGTCGACCTGAACTACACGCGGCGCTTCGACCGCTGGTTCGGGCAACGGTGACGGCGGGCGTCGCGCCGCGCCGCGCACGTGTAAAAAAAGGCCCCGCACGCATCGTGCGGGGCCTTTTTCGTGCAAGCGGCGGTGCGCTCGGCTCGGCTTACTTCACGCGCATGCCGGGCTTCGCGCCGCTGTGCGGCTCGAGGATGTAGAGGCCCGGTTCCGCTTTCTCGTCGGTCGCCGACGCCGCGAGCACCATCCCTTCGGACAGGCCGAACTTCATCTTGCGCGGCGCAAGGTTCGCGACCATCACCGTCAGCTTGCCGACGAGCTGCTCGGGCTGGTACGCGGACTTGATGCCCGAGAACACGTTGCGGGTCTTTTCCTCGCCGACGTCGAGCGTGAGCTGCAGCAGCTTGTCCGAGCCTTCGACGGCCTGGCACGCGACGATCTTCGCGATGCGCAGGTCGATCTTCGCGAAATCGTCGATCGAGATGGGGGCGTCGTCGGCGCCGTTCACGACGGCCGGCTTCGCATTCGTCTTGGCGTTCTTCGCATCCTTCGAGCCTTTCGCGGCGTTCGCGCTCGGAGCAGCCGCGTCGGCCTGCAGCGAATCGCGGTTCGCGGCGAGCAGCGCGTCGATCTGCTTCGCATCGACGCGCGTCATCAGGTGCTGGTAGGCCGTGATCGGCTGTTCCGACGACAGCGGCTTTGCGGCATCGGCCCACGTGAGCGGCGCGATCCCGAAGAACGCCTCGACGGATTCGGCGACGCGCGGCATCACCGGCTTCAGCGCGAGCGACAGCAGGCGGAAGGCCTCGAGGCTCACGCTGCAGGTTTCGTGCAGCGCGACCGCGTTGGCCGGATCCTTCGCGAGCTCCCACGGCTTCGCGCCGTCGACGTACGCGTTCACGTCATCGGCGAGCTCCATCGTGTGGCGCAGCGCGCGGCTGTATTCGCGTGCCTCGTAGTTCGCGGCGATCGCGGGAATCGCATCGCGCAGCTTCGCGACGAGCGGATGGTTCATCGCGCTGTCCTGCACGCGGCCGTCGAAGCGCTTGAGCAGGAAGCCGGCCGCGCGGCTCGCGATGTTCACGTACTTGCCGACGAGGTCGCTGTTCACGCGCGCCTGGAAATCGTCGAGGTTCAGGTCGATGTCTTCCATCGTCGCATTCAGCTTCGCGGCGAAGTAGTAGCGCAGCCACTCGGGGTTCAGGCCCGTGTCGATGTAGCTCTGCGCGGTGATGAACGTACCGCGCGACTTCGACATCTTCGCGCCGTCGACCGTCAGGAAGCCGTGCGCGAACACGTTGGTCGGCGTGCGGTGGCCCGAGAACTCGAGCATCGCGGGCCAGAACAGCGTGTGGAAGTACAGGATGTCCTTGCCGATGAAGTGGTACTGCTCGGCCTTCGAGCCCGCGCGGATCCACGCGTCGAAGTCGATGCCGTTGCGGTCGCACAGGTTCTTGAAGCTCGCGTAGTAGCCGACCGGCGCGTCGAGCCACACGTAGAAATACTTGCCGGGCGCGCCCGGGATCTCGAAGCCGAAGTACGGCGCGTCACGCGAGATGTCCCAGTCGGCGAGCTTGGCCTCGCCGGCGTCGCCGAGCCATTCGCGCATCTTGTTGGTCGCTTCGGGCTGCGCGAGGCCGCTCACCCATTCGCGCAGGAACGTCTCGCAGCGCGGGTCGGACAGGCGGAAGAAGTAGTGCTTCGACGTCTTGCGCACCGGCGTCGCGCCCGACACGACCGAATACGGGTTCAGCAGCTCGGTCGGCAGGTAGGTCGAGCCGCACACCTCGCAGTTGTCGCCGTACTGGTCCTTCGCGTGGCACTTCGGGCACTCGCCCTTGATGAAGCGGTCCGGCAGGAACATTTCCTTGACGGGGTCGTACGCCTGCTCGATCTCGCGCTCGGCGATCAGGCCGGCTTCCCGCAGCGCGAGGTAGATCTGCTCGCTCAGCACGCGGTTCTCGTCCGAATCGGTCGTGTAGAAGTTGTCGAACGACACGCCGAAGCTGTCGAAGTCGCGCTTGTGCTCGGTCCAGACGCGGTCGATCAGCTGCTTCGGGCTCAGGCCTTCTTTCTCCGCGCGCAGCATGATCGGCGTGCCGTGCGTGTCGTCGGCGCCGATGTAGTAGACCTCATGGCCGTGCATTCGCAGCGTCCGCACCCAGATGTCGGTCTGGATGTACTCGACCAGGTGGCCGATGTGGATCTGCCCGTTGGCATAGGGCAGTGCGGACGTAACGAGGATCTGGCGGGCGCCTTGCGGCACCGCAGCCTGCACGGAAGTGAGGTCGGTTGCGGACATAGGGTCTGTAGAGGAACGGCGGAAATACGACGGGAAACTGCGATTCTAGCAGGGGCGCGGGCCGGGGAGGCGGGCTGGCGCCGCGTAGCGGGCGCCGGAGCCGGCGGGGCCGCGCAAGCGGCGTGCCCGGCAGCGATATGTTGCGTCGCAACACGAATTCTGCGGGCAAAAAAAACCGGGGCGGATACGGCCCCGGAGCAACAACGACAAGAGGAGAATGGTGACGCGCCGGCAAGGCCAGCCGCGTACCGTAAATACTGACCACGGCCCGCGACGGAAGTTCGAAAATTTTTTCGATTTGTTACCGGCCCCGACGGAAGCGTTGTCCGACGGGGCTGCGCGGGCGGCGTGCCCGCGCCTTCTCCTCGTCGTGCGCTTACTGCGCCTGCGCTGCGCGCAGGTAGATTTCGACGCGGCGGTTCTGTGCGCGGCCGGCTTCGGTCGCGTTGTCCGCGATCGGGTTCGATGCGCCCATGCCTTGTGCCGACAGGCGGCCGCCGTTGACGCCGCGCTGCGCGAGCGCGTTCACGACGCTTTGCGCGCGGTTCTGCGACAACGTCTGGTTCAGCTGCGCCGAGCCCGTGCTGTCCGTGTAGCCGACGACCGATGCCGTCACTTGCGGGTTCTGGTTCAGCGTCGTCGCCAGGTCGTTCAGCAGCGGCGTGAATGCCGGCGTGATCGCGTACTGGTTCGTCGCGAACGTCACCGAGCTCGGCACGTTCAGCTTCAGCGAGCCGTCCGGCTGCTCGGTCACCTGCGTGCCCGTCTGCGCTGCCGACGGGGCGAGCTTGTTCCTGATCGCCTGCCAGTTGTAACCCGTCACGCCGCCGACCAGTGCGCCGACGCCCGCGCCGATCGCCGCGCCCTTGCCGCCGCCCGCCAGTGCGCCGATGCCCGCGCCCAGCGCCGCACCCGTGCCGGTACCGACGGCCGTGTTGGTGCCTTGCGGCGATGCGCAGCCGGCCAGCACTGCACCGGCCAGGGCGAAGACGGACAGGCGAGTCGCGATTTTCATGTTCATCTTGGATTCCTCTCTTGGTTGAACGAGTCGACAACGACGACAACAACAGTTTTACGGCTCCCAGCGCAGGCCGGCCGAAACAAGAAAGGCCGGCCGGTGCTCGCGGCAGCCGCCGAGGCGGCTGCATGCCCAGTCCGTCAGCGTGGCTGTTCGGACAGTGCGACGCGTCAGCCTCTACAATATAGGCGGTTAGTGGCCGATTTGGCCCCATAGCATGCCGCACGCGAAGAGTGCGCCGGGTCGCGCGTTCGCGCAATGGCATGCAACAGATTCTTTCACTTTTCCCGATTTTCGCAGCGTAATTTGATATTTTTTGACCTTTGCGCGCGAGAAAAACGTTTTCACGGAGTTTCGATGAGCATTGACCGGGCACAAGTCGACACCGCGCTGGCGGCTGTCGTCGACCCCAATACCGGCCGTCCGTATGCGGCGAACAAGGGCGTGCGCAACGTCGCGATCGACGGCGATGTCGTGACGCTCGACGTGGTGCTCGGTTATCCCGCGCGCAGCCAGCACGACGACGTGCGCGCACGCGTCGCGGCGGCGCTCCAGGCCGTGCCGGGCGTGCGCGACGCGCGCGTCGCCGTGTCGCAGGAGATCGTCGCGCACACGGTGCAGCGCGGCGTGAAGCTGCTGCCGAACGTGAAGAACATCGTCGCGGTCGCATCGGGCAAGGGCGGCGTCGGCAAGAGCACGACGGCCGTGAACCTCGCGCTCGCGCTCGCCGCGGAAGGCGCATCGGTCGGCATTCTCGACGCCGACATCTACGGCCCGTCGCTGCCGACGATGCTCGGCATCCACGGCCAGCGTCCCGAGTCGCCCGACAACCAGTCGATGAACCCGCTCGTCGGCCACGGGCTGCAGGCGAACTCGATCGGTTTCCTGATCGAGGAAGACAACCCGATGGTGTGGCGCGGCCCGATGGCGACCTCCGCGCTCGAGCAGTTGCTGCGCCAGACCAACTGGCGCGAGCTCGACTACCTGATCGTCGACATGCCGCCCGGCACCGGCGACATCCAGCTGACGCTTGCGCAGCGCGTGCCCGTCACGGGCGCGGTGATCGTCACGACGCCGCAGGACATCGCGCTGCTCGACGCGAAGAAGGGCTTGAAGATGTTCGAGAAGGTCGGGATTCCGATCCTCGGCATCGTCGAGAACATGAGCATCCACATCTGCTCGAACTGCGGCCACGAGGAGCATATCTTCGGCGCCGGCGGAGCCGAGCGGATGGCGAAGGACTACGATGTGAACGTGCTCGGCAGCCTGCCGCTCGACATCGCGATCCGCGAGCGGGCCGACAGCGGCACGCCGACGGTCGCGGCCGATCCGGACGGTGCGCTGGCGCGTCGCTACCGCGACATCGCGCGCGGGGTCGCGCTGGCGATTGCCGAGCGTGCGCGCGACATGACGTCGAAGTTCCCGACGATCGTTGTTCAAAATACGTAAAACCCTTGCGGGGCGGGGCCTCACGCTGTTTACGGCGCCGCGAGGCGCGGTATCATGGCGACTTTTCCCGGGTCCCTTTACCCACCCGGCACGGCCGTCGCGTCAAACGGCCGTCAGCCGGCATGAGGATCGAATGAAACAACGACATCACGGCGTGCGCGCCGGCCGCGCGCGGCGCGCGCTGCTGGCCGCCGCCGCGCTGGGCCTGCTGGCCGGCTGCAGTTCCTTTTCCTCGTCGCACGAAAAACGGGCCGACGCACAACTGCAGCCGACGGTCGGCTCGCAGGCGCGCGGCGCGGTGACGTTCGTCGAGCGTCCGGACGGCGTCCAGGTCACCTACAACCTGGTCGGCCTGCCGCCGAACAGCGATCACGCGCTGCAGGTGCACGAGCGCGGCGACTGCAACGCGGGCGACGGCTCGAGCGCCGGCCCGGTGTTCGCGCCGGCCGCCGACCGCCTGCGCGCGGGCGCCCGCGTCGCCGGCGATCTCGGCAACATCCATGCGGATGCGAACGGCGTCGCGGCCGGCTTCATCGTCGCTGCCGATCTGGCCCTCGATGGCGTGCGCTCGGCGATGAGCCGCGCGGCGCTGGTGCACCGCGACGCGAGCGATCCCGCGTTCCCGCAGCATGGCGCGGGGCCTGCGCTTGCCTGCGGCGTGATCCGTTGACGGTCGCCGCGTGCGCGGGCCGATGATCGCGTAAAATGTGCGCCTTTCCCGGCCGCCGCCTCGCGCGAGCGGCCGTTCCTGATTGTCACGCAGCGTTTCCTGGCGCCCCGATATGAATCGACCCCCACGCTCACTTTGTTCGCTGCCCCCCGGGGGGGCGGTCAGCCTCCTTGGGACGGCCCGGCGGAGGCTGACATGAGCATCAAGTCCGACAAATGGATTCGGCGCATGGCCGAAGAGCACAAGATGATCGAGCCGTTCGTGCCCGATCAGGTTCGCGCGTCCGCGGACGGCCGCCGGATCGTCAGCTACGGCACGTCGAGCTACGGCTACGACATCCGCTGCGCGGACGAATTCAAGATCTTCACGAACATCAACTCGACGATCGTCGATCCGAAGAACTTCGACGAGGGTTCGTTTGTCGATTTCAAGGGCGACGTGTGCATCATCCCGCCGAATTCGTTCGCGCTGGCCCGCACCGTCGAATATTTCCGCATCCCGCGCACCGTGCTGACGGTCTGCCTCGGCAAGTCGACCTATGCGCGCTGCGGGATCATCGTCAACGTGACGCCGTTCGAGCCCGAGTGGGAAGGCTACGTCACGCTGGAATTCTCGAACACCACGCCGCTGCCCGCGAAGATCTACGCGAACGAAGGCGTCGCGCAGGTGCTCTTCTTCGAGAGCGACGAAGTGTGCGACGTGTCGTACGCCGATCGCGGCGGCAAGTATCAGGGGCAGCGCGGTGTCACGCTGCCGAAAACCTGATCTGGTTGCATAACGTCTCACCAGTTTTCGGGTGACCGCTGCGCGTGACGCGCCGCGGTCGTTCTTTTTGGAGAATCGCCCATGAAGTTTCGTTTCCCCGTCGTCATCATCGACGAAGATTTCCGCTCCGAGAACATCTCGGGCTCCGGCATCCGGGCGCTGGCCGAAGCGATCGAGAAGGAGGGCGTCGAAGTCCTCGGTCTCACGAGCTACGGTGATCTGACGTCGTTCGCGCAGCAGTCGAGCCGCGCGTCGTGCTTCATCCTGTCGATCGACGACGACGAACTCATGCTCGGCGAAACGGGCCAGGACGGCGAACTGCCCGAGCTCGCGACCGCGATCATCGAGCTGCGCGCGTTCGTCACCGAAGTGCGCCGCCGCAACGCGGACATCCCGATTTTCCTGTACGGCGAGACGCGCACGTCGCGGCATCTGCCGAACGACATCCTGCGCGAGCTGCACGGCTTCATCCACATGTTCGAGGACACGCCGGAGTTCGTCGCGCGCCACATCATCCGCGAGGCGAAGGTCTATCTCGACTCGCTCGCGCCGCCGTTCTTCAAGGAACTCGTCAAGTACGCGGACGAAGGCTCGTACTCGTGGCACTGCCCGGGCCACTCGGGCGGCGTCGCGTTCCTGAAGAACCCGCTCGGCCAGATGTTCCACCAGTTCTTCGGCGAGAACATGCTGCGCGCGGACGTCTGCAACGCGGTGGACGAACTCGGCCAGCTGCTCGACCACACGGGCCCGGTCGCGGCGTCCGAGCGCAATGCGGCGCGCATCTTCAGCGCCGATCACCTGTTCTTCGTGACCAACGGCACGTCGACGTCGAACAAGATCGTCTGGCATGCGACGGTCGCGCCCGGCGACATCGTGCTGGTCGACCGCAACTGCCACAAGTCGATCCTGCATGCGATCACGATGACGGGCGCGATTCCGGTGTTCCTCACGCCGACGCGCAACCATTTCGGCATCATCGGGCCGATCCCGCGCGACGAATTCAAGCCGGAGAACATCCGCAAGAAGATCGAGGCGAACCCGTTCGCGCGCGAGGCGCTGCGCGAGAACCCGGACATGAAGCCGCGGATCCTGACGATCACGCAGAGCACGTACGACGGCGTCGTCTACAACGTCGAGATGATCAAGGATCTGCTCGGCGACCTGCTCGACACGCTGCACTTCGACGAAGCGTGGCTGCCGCACGCGACGTTCCACGATTTCTACCGCGACATGCACGCGATCGGCGACGGCCGCCCGCGCACGGGCGCGCTCGTGTTCGCGACGCACTCGACGCACAAGCTGCTCGCCGGCATCTCGCAGGCGTCGCAGATCGTCGTGCAGGATTCGGAGAACCGCACGTTCGACAAGCACCGCTTCAACGAGGCGTACCTGATGCACACGTCGACGAGCCCGCAGTACGCGATCATCGCGTCGTGCGACGTCGCGGCCGCGATGATGGAACCGCCGGGCGGCACCGCGCTCGTCGAGGAATCGATCGCCGAGGCGATCGACTTCCGCCGCGCGATGCGCAAGGTCGACGCCGAATACGGCGACGACTGGTTCTTCAGCGTGTGGGGCCCGGACAACCTGTCGGAAGAAGGCATCGGTTCGCGTGAAGACTGGATGCTGAAGCCGAACGACCACTGGCACGGCTTCGGCCCGCTCGCGGAAGGCTTCAACATGCTCGACCCGATCAAGGCGACGATCATCACGCCGGGGCTCGACGTCGACGGCGAGTTCGGCGAGACGGGCATTCCGGCCGCGATCGTCACGAAGTACCTGGCCGAGCACGGGATCATCGTCGAGAAGACCGGCCTGTACTCGTTCTTCATCATGTTCACGATCGGCATCACGAAGGGCCGCTGGAACTCGATGGTGACCGAGCTGCAGCAGTTCAAGGACGACTACGACAACAACCAGCCGCTGTGGCGCGTGCTGCCGGAATTCGTCGCGCAGCATCCGCGCTACGAGCGCGTCGGCCTGCGCGACCTGTGCACGCAGATCCACGACGTGTACCGCGCGAACGACATCGCACGCCTGACGACCGAGATGTACCTGTCGGACATGGAGCCGGCGATGAAGCCGTCGGACGCGTTCGCGAAGCTCGCGCACCGCAAGATCGACCGCGTGCCGCTCGACGAGCTCGAAGGCCGCGTGACGAGCATCCTGCTGACACCCTACCCGCCGGGCATTCCGCTGCTGATCCCGGGCGAGCGCTTCAACAAGACGATCGTGAACTACCTGCGGTTCGCGCGCGACTTCAACGAGCGTTTCCCGGGCTTCCACACCGACATCCACGGCCTCGTCGCGGAAGAGGTGAACGGCCGCGTCGAGTACTACGTCGACTGCGTGCGCGACTGATGGCGACGCACGGACGATTCCGGGCGATGCGCGCGGCGGTGGCCGCGCTCGTCGTCTGGGCGGCGGGGCTGGCGGGGGCGGGCGTCGCACACGCGGAGGTCGCGGCGGCCGACCCGATCGACGTCGCGATGCGGCAATGCCTCGCGCGGCGCGACCGGTCGTCGACGGCCGGCCAGATCCAGTGCATGGGCGAAGCGCAGCAGCAGTGGCAGGCGGTGATGGACGGCGCGTATCAGCGCCTGTTGAAGGATGCACCGGCCGACGCGAAGCGCGGCTGGCAGGACAGCCAGCGCCGCTGGGTCACGTGGCGCAAGGATGAAGTCCTTCTGCTGAAGGCCGTGTACGACACGACGCGCGGCACCGCGTACACGATGTCGAGCGCCGACATGCAGTTGCAGCCCGTGCGCGATCGCGCGCTGGCGCTGCGCGGCGCGGCGGATCGTTATGCGCCGCCGCCCGCCGCCGTACCGGTCGCGGCCACGAGCGCCACGCAGGGCGGCGCGAGCGCGGCCGAGGGCGCGGCCCAGGGCGGGGCCGCGTCGAACGGCAAGCCGATGGCGAACGCGCCGCGCGATCCGGCCGTGCGCCGCGTGCGACCGTGCGAACAGGATGCCGCGTGCGAGCACGCGCTGTTCGACCTGAACCGCTATTACCAGAAGCTGCGCCGCAAGATGCCGGCGCATTCGGCCGCGACGCTGGTGCGCGCGCAGCGCGCGTGGGTCGCGTTCCGCGATGCGACGGCGCCGCTTGTCGGCGAGGACGGTCGCGTCGACCTGATCGGCGCGCGGATCGCGACAATGAAGCGGCTGTCGGAGACGGCCGGCAACAAGTAGAAACCGTCGCGACGCCGGTCGTTCGGCGGCAAAACGAAACGGGCACCCGAGGGTGCCCGTTTGCATTTGGCGGCGTGCGACGCGCCGCGTTTCGCGCTCGCGCGCCTACGCGGGCCGTTGCGTGTCGTACCGGCCGAACCACGACGGCACGAGCGCGACCGCATCGTCGAGCGATGCGAGCACATGCAGGCTCAGCGCGACGATCTCGGGCGTCGGCGCTTTCAGGTCGGGCACAGTGACGACCGAGGCGCCTGCACCGGCGGCCGACTGCGCGCCGAAGTCGCTGTCCTCGAACGCGACGCACGTATGTGCCGGCACGCCGAGGCGTTCGGCCGCGAGCCGGTAGACGGCCGGGTCGGGCTTGCCGCGCGCGACTTCGTCGCCGCCCGCGATCGCGCGGAAGAACGGCAGCACGCCGACCGCGTCGAGCCGCGTGCGGATCACGTCGCACGCGGACGACGACGCGACCGCGCACGGAATGCCGGCCTGCGCGAGCGTGTCGAGCAGCGCGAACGCGCCGGGCTTCAACGGGAATTTCGGATGGGGCTCGGGCGACGCGAGCTGTTCGCGTACGCGGATGCGCACCGCGTCGAACGTATCGGGATTGCCGATCAGCCGCGCCAGGATGACCTGGCCTTCGGCGAACGAGCGGCCGACGATCTGCAGGTAGTCGGTGGCCGTCAGCGCGACACCGTGCGCATTCGACACGTCGATCCACGTGTTCATGATGGTCCGCTCGGAATCGACGAGCAGGCCGTCCATGTCGAAGAGTGCGGCGGAAAAGGTCATCGGCGACATCCGGGAAGCGGGGCAGGCAATGGGCGGCGCGACGGCCGCCCGAATGAACGACGGACGCCGAGGGCGTCCGTCCGGGACAGCGGGCTTACTGGCCGAGCGCGGCGCGGGCAGCCTTGACCGCCGCGCGCACCTGGTCGGGTGCGGTGCCGCCCGGATGGTTGCGGCTGGCGACCGAACCCTCGAGCGTCAGGTAGCCGAACACGTCGTCGCCGATCAGGTGCGCGACGTTCGGCAGTTCCTGCTTCATCTCGTCGAGCGTCAGGTCGGCGAGATCGATGCCGCGGTCGTCGCAGATCCGCACCGCGTGCGCGACGGCTTCGTGCGCATCGCGGAACGGCAGGCCGCGCTTCACGAGGTAGTCGGCGAGGTCGGTGGCGGTCGAGAAGCCCTGCAGCGCGGCTGCGCGCATCGCGTCCGGCTTCACGGTGATGCCCGCGACCATTTCGGCGAAGATCCGCAGCGTGTCGGCGACGGTGTCGACCGTGTCGAACAGAGGTTCCTTGTCTTCCTGATTGTCCTTGTTGTACGCGAGCGGCTGGCCCTTCATCAGCGTCAGGAGCGCCATCAGGTGGCCGTTCACGCGGCCCGTCTTGCCGCGCGCGAGCTCGGGCACGTCCGGGTTCTTCTTCTGCGGCATGATCGAGCTGCCGGTGCAGAAGCGGTCGGCGATGTCGATGAAGCCGACGCGCGGGCTCATCCACAGCACGAGTTCCTCGGAGAAACGCGACACGTGCGTCATCACGAGCGCGGAGGCCGCCGTGAATTCGATCGCGAAATCGCGATCCGACACGGCGTCGAGCGAGTTCGCGCAGATGCCGTCGAAGCCGAGCGTCTTCGCGACCGCGTGGCGATCGATCGGGTAGCTCGTGCCCGCGAGTGCGGCCGCGCCGAGCGGCAGGCGGTTCACGCGCGTGCGGCAGTCGCGCATGCGCTCCGCGTCGCGCGAGAACATCTCGACGTACGCGAGCAGGTGGTGGCCGAACGTGACGGGCTGCGCGACCTGCAGGTGCGTGAAGCCCGGCATGATCGTGGCGGCGTTCTGTTCCGCGAGGTCGAGCAGCGCGCCGCGCAGGTCGTTCAGCAGGCCGCCGATGCGGTCGATCTCGCCGCGCAGCCACAGGCGGATGTCGGTCGCGACCTGGTCGTTGCGCGAGCGGCCCGTGTGCAGGCGCTTGCCGGCATCGCCGATCAGCGCGGTCAGGCGCGCCTCGATGTTCAGGTGGACGTCCTCGAGGTCGAGCTGCCATTCGAATTCGCCGCGCTCGATCTCGCCCTTGATCTGCGCCATCCCGCGTTCGATCGCGGCCAAGTCGTCGGCGCTGATGATCTTCTGCGCGGCGAGCATGTTCGCGTGCGCGAGCGAGCCGGCGATGTCGACGAGCGCGAGGCGCTTGTCGAAAAACACCGACGACGTGTAGCGCTTGACCAGCTCCGACATCGGTTCCGAGAAGCGGGCCGACCAGGCCTCGCCCTTTTTGTGCAGTTGGGACGTCATGGCGATTCTTCGAAGGGGAGTTGGGCGGCGTGCGCCGCCGAGGGAATCCCGCAATTCTAACATTCGCGGGCCTGGCGGCCGGCGCGGGCTAGCGGGGTGTACAGGTCAGCGGGCCGATCCGCGGCAGCGTGCCGTCGTCCGGCCGCCGGTACGCAAACGCGACGACGCAGTCGTGGCCGCCGCCGGAGATTTCCAGGCGGTTGTTCGCGACGAGGCCGTCGACGAACGTGAGGCCGTCGTAGCCGACGATCGTGTGCTGGCCGCTTTCGACGTGCACGACGTCGAGGCCGGGCGGCAGCGGCGCGCCGTCCGGCGTGCGCAGCGCGATCGACGCCGCGCGGTAGCGCGTGACCGGGAAGCGCGCGAGCACGCCCGAGCGGGCCTGCGGCACGACGTCGAGCATCGTGTCCGCGAGGCGCGCATCGGCCGGCAGCGTCGTGCCGTCGATCGCGACGCGATTGTGCTGGTACGCGCTCAGATCGGGCACCAGCAGGTAGCCGGTGCGGTCGGTCTCGCCGATCGGCCGGTTCTGGTGCAGCACCGGCACGCGCCCGGCATCGGTCGACACGAGCGCGAAGCCGTCGTCGATGCGGCGCGACGTCAGCAACTGGCCGTTCATCAGCACGAGCGCGCCGGTCACGTCGACCGACGCGTCGCGCTGCCCGCCGAACGACTGTCCGAGCAGCGTGACCTGGCCCGCGCGGCCCAGGTACTGCAGCTGCCCCTGGCCGTAGCGCAGCGGGCCGTTCTCGCCGGCCTGCACGTTCCAGCCGAAGCCTCCGTCGTAGTCGGGCGCGCGCGACGCGCTGACCGCGCGGGTCGACTCGCCGTTCTGCCGGCCGACGCTCGCCGCGACCGACGTGTTGTCGCCGAGGCCGACGCTCAGGCTGACGAAGAAGCCGCGCGCGTTGTGCTGCCGGAAATCCTGGAATGCGCTGACGGTCATCGACGCGAGCATCCCGAAGTTGACCGACCACGCCGCCGAGCCGATCCGCGACGCAGGCGCGCCCGGGTATTTGAGGCCGAGATAGCTGAACGACAGCGTCTGCGCGCGGAGGAGCGGGAACGACACCGTCACGCGGTCGCTGATGGTCGCGACCGGCGTGCCTTCGCGCGCGCCGAGGTCGCCGTAGCCGCCGAACGCGCGCAGCGTCTGCGCGTCGACCGAGAAGCGCGGCGTCACGTACTGGTAGCCGAGGCCGGCCTGCGCGCCGAAGAAGCGCCCGGCGCTGACGGCCAGCGACGCGTTTGCGACGCCCCCGCCGCCGATGCGCGCGAGCACGCCCGCGCCGGCGTTGTAGACGCCGCTCGTCGCCTCGGCGTGCGCCTCGGCCGTCAGCCGCTCGGTGACGCCGTAGCGCACCGATCCGCTCGCGGCCGGCGTGCGCGCATAGTCGAACGCGTCCTGGCCGTATGCGCGGCGCAGGAAGCCCGCCTCCACCGAATAGCTGGCTAGGCCGGGCGCGAGCAGGCGCGTGTCGACGTAGAGCGGGATCGACGTGGCGATCGTGCGGCCGAGCGCGTCGCGCGTGATCACCGTCGCGTTGCCGGCGCCGGTGATGCCCGGCACGCTGTTGATCACGAACGGGCCGCCCGGCACGTTGCCGCTGAACTGACGCACGTTGTTCACGTACAGGTCGACCGCCGACGGTACGACCGCGCTGCCCGACAGCGCCGGCACCGGGAAGGTCACGAGATCGGGGCGCAGGCCGAAGTTGCTGCGCCACTGCACGCCGCCGATGCGCAACGAGCGGGTCCACGACAGCGACGACGAGATGGTGTCGCCGAATTGGGTCGTCGTGAGCGTGCGCGGGTCGGACACCGTCCACGACGTGTCATAGCGCATGTAGCGCTGCCCGTCGCGACGGAAGTAGCCGATGCCGGTGTTGCTGAATACGCCGGCCGGATCGAAGTAGCGCGCCTCGGTCCACACCGCGAGCGGCGAATGCGCGGCGGTCTGCGCGTATGCGTCGTAGTTCAGCACGATGCCCCGGCCGGCCGTCGCGGGCGGCGTGGCGGCGAGCCCGCGCGCGTCGAACGTGTGCGGAATGCGCAGCGCATCGGGCACGTGCAGGTCGATCGTCTGGCGGCCCGGATCGTAGTCGTAGCGCAGGCCCGCGAGCGCGTCGAGCGCGACCGGCGTGTTCGACAGCGGCTGCGCGCGGTCGCCGCTTGCGATGCCGAAGTCGTTCAGGTCGGCCGACGCCGCGAACAGGTGCCCGTCGGCCTGCCGGAAGCGCGCGATCCGGTGGGTCGGCTCGCCGTTGATCGACACGTCGAGGAACAGCACGCCGGACTCCGGGGCGGCGGAAGGGGGCAGCTCGGGGGCCGGCTGCGCGCCTGCGGTGCCCGCGCGCAGCGCCAGCGTGAGGGCGGCGAGCCACGCGTATCGCCTGGCAGGCGTCGTTCGATTGGTATGTCGCGTCGTCGGCACGCGCAACGGGGCGGGAGGGCGCCAGCGCCGGATTCAGCGCGGCGTCAGCCGGGCCTCGACGGGTTGCGTGTTTACTGTCGCGCGGACTTTCACGAACGGCGACGGGCGTGCGTCGAGCTTGAGCGGCCAGTGCCGCACGCTGCCGGCCAGTGCGTAGCCGAGCAGCCCGCGCGCGACTTCGTGCGCGTTGCCGTGCGCATCGACGAGTTGCACCGCGGAGAGCTGCGCGCGCTGGCCGCCGAGATTCGCGACCGACAGCCGCAGGCCCTGCGAATCGGCCTCGATGCGCCAGTCGAGCTGCGGCGGGGTGGGCGGTGCGGCGGGTTCGACGAACACCGGCACCGAGTAGCGCACGCGGATCGTGATGCCGTTCTGCGCCGGTGTGCCGGGCGCGGGCAGCTCGTCGATCAGCACGCGATAGCTTTCCTCCGTGACCGGGCTCGCGCGCGTGGTGCGCACGAGGCGGATCAGCTGCTCGGCGTTCGCGCTGATCTGCAGCAACGGCGGCGACGCGGCGAGCGAATCGGTCGGCGTCAGCACGTCCTCGCCGTTCTCCTGCGTCCAGCGGAACGTGCGCACTTGGCCGTAGATCGGCTGTACGCCCGAATTGCTGAGCGTGACGCCCGCTGCCGTGACCGACGGCGACAGCTCGAGCGTTACCGGCGAAATCTGCAGCGTCGCGGCCGGCGCGGTTGCAGCCGACGCGGCGCACAGCGCGGCGACAAAACAGGGGCCGATCGCCACGGCGGGTCAGAAGTAGACGGTCGCGGTGACGGTGGCCTGGTAGGTGTCCGGTTTCGGGGTGGCTTGCGTCTGCACCTGGCCGTATACGTTGATCGTCTGGGCGGAGCCGTTGCCGGTGCCGCCGACGGTGTCGGTGCCCTGCGTGTTCCCCCAGATCGTCGTGTGGCCGCTGTCCTGGAACAGCTGGAAACCGACCGTCGTGCCCGTGTTGCCGCTGGTCGTGCCGGCCATCAGCCGCGCGCTGACGGTCGAGCCGGAGACGCCGCCCGCGTCGAGCCCGACGTTGTAGGGCGTCGTGTTGCTGCAGGTGACGGAGAGCGTGGTCTGCTGGTTGATCGCGGACGCCAGTACACCCGAGGCGCCGAATGCGAGCGGGTTCACGCTGACCGAGCAGTTCGCCTGGATGGTCAGCGTGACGTTGAATTGCGCGGTGGCGGTGCCGTTGGAATAGACGGCGGCGGCGACAGGGCGCCAGGCCGGGGTGAGTGCGATGGTCGCCGCGATGGCGGTGGACAGCCCGTGACGCGTGATGGCGTTCATTGTGATGGTCTCCAGCCGTTCTGGGCGTGTCGCCCCGGCCTGCAGTGCCCGAACCGCGTGATTCGCCGTGTCGACCGAACCGCACATTCGTCTGACTAGATTACTCTATGCATTTGGTTGCATGCAATGGTAGAAATGCGGACTAGTTCGCATCGTCTGAATATTGCGCGGGCGGTTTGATCTGGATCAACGGTTGGGGCGGCAGCCGGGCAGCGACCGGAACGAATGCTTTTCTATTGGGGGAAACCGTGGCGGAGCGGCGGGTCGTGCGGGCGTACCGGTATCTGCATCGGGTGGCGTGCTGGCTGCTGGCCGCGCTGCTGTGCGGGCCGTGGCTGTCCGCGCAGGCGGACAGCTGCACGGTGAGCGCGCAGACGACGAGCTTCGGTTCGGTCAGCCCGATCACGCAGGCAGCGTACACGACGACCAGCACGGTGGGCGTGACGTGCACGTGGGATACGGTGAGTCTCAACACGACCGTGCTGGTCTGCCTGAATCTCGGCGCCACGAGCCCGCGCGCGATGACGAACGGGGCCAACCAGATGCAGTACGACCTGTACCAGGACAACGGCTATACGCAGGTCTGGGGCGCGGTCGCCAGCGGCACGACGCCGATGTCGGTCACGCTCGCGAAGCCGGGGATCGGCTCGAGCGCGAACGCGACCCTGACCGTTTACGGCCGCATCGCGCCGAACCAGCCGACCGTGCCGAGCGTAAACAGCAGCAGCACGCTCTACTCGCAGACGTTCGCCGGGAACCAGGCGTCGTACAGCTACAACTTCGCACTGCTCGGCATCCAGCTGGTGCCATGCACGTCGCAGGCGTCGGCGGGCACGTTCGCGTATTCGACGAACGCGACCGTCGTGAACAATTGCTTCATCAGTGCGACGAATGTTGCGTTTCCCGCAACGGGCGTGCTCGCGTCGGCGCTGACGGCGAGTGGCTCGATCAGCGCGCAATGCACGAACGGCGACGCGTTCCAGATCGCGCTGAACGGCGGCAGCAGCGGCAACGTGGCGGCCCGCACGATGCAGCGCTCGGGCGGCGGTGGCTCGGTAGGCTATCAGCTCTATCAGGACAGCGGTTTGACGACGCCATGGGGCGACGGCACCGGCGGCACGTCGATGGCGACCGGCACCGGCAGCGGGTTCGCGCAGGCGCTCACCGTCTACGGCCGCGTGCCCGCGCAGGCGACGCCCGCGCCGGGCAACTACAGCGACACGATCACCGCGACGATCAGTTTTTGAGCCGGCTCAGTCGCGCACCAGCACGACCAGCTTCAGGTCTTCGCGGTGGGCGGGCTTCAGCGTGATCTGCTGGTACACGAGGCGGCCGTCGGCCGGATGGTCGAATTCGCGCAGGCCGCCTTCGCGCTCGAACACGTCCTGCGACGCCCAGTACTGCGCGAACGCGTCGCTGCCGGCGGTCAGCGCGTCGATCAGCGCGCGGGTCGGCGTGTCGGCCAGATGGCGGATCGAATCGGCGCGGAATTCGGCTGCGAGCCGCCGCGCGCGGGTTTCCCAGTCGACGATCAGCGTGCGCGCGGCCGGCGACATGAACGTGAAGCGCAGCAGGTTGCGGTCGTGCTCGCCGTCGAGCCAGCCGGAAAAAAGCGTGGCGGCCGGCGCGTTCCACGCGAGCGCGTTCCATTGCCGGTCAAGCACGTACGCGGGCGTCGCGATCGCCGCGACGGTCGCGGCGAGCGTCGGCGGCAGGTCGCCGCCCGCGACGTCGGGCTCGGCCGGGTCGCGCTGCGCAGCCAGTTCGAACAGGTACGCGCGTTCGGCCTTCGACAACTGCAGCGCGACGGCGATCCGCGCGAGCGCGTCGGCCGACGCCGACACCGGGCGCCCCTGTTCGATCCACGTGTACCAGGTCGGGCTGACGCCGCACAGTTGCGCGACTTCCTCGCGCCGCAGCCCCGGCGTGCGGCGGCGCGGGCCGGGCGGCAGGCCGACGGCCTGCGGCGACAGCCGCTCGCGGTGGGCGCGGATGAATTCGCCGAGCGCGCGGGCGGGCGTGGCGTCGAGCGGCGGGATAGGGGCGGAGGACGGCTGGTTCATGCGGAAACGGCGAAGTGGAAGCGTGGATGCGGCAACGATCAGACAGGTGTATCGAATACCAGAATAACTGCTTAACTTGTACTGGTACAAGCGCGGGCCTATTGTAGCGGCTCGCGCGCTGGCAGGCAGCGGGCGTCCCACAAAACGCGTTGCAGGGAGCTGGATGCGAAGCATGGGGCAGGAATAAGTGCTGAAGCACTTGCTCCTGCCGACACAAGCGCTGAAGCGCCCACTCCGGCCGACCGTACAAAGGAGCGAACGATGAAACACCACGACCAGGTCGCCGACGCATTCGGCACGACGGCCAACGCCTATCTGATGAGCACGGTCCACGCGACGGGCGCCGATCTGCAGACGCTCGCCGACGCGGTGAGCGAGACGCCCGATGCCGCGGTGCTCGATCTCGGCTGCGGCGCCGGCCACGCGAGCTTCGCGGTCGCGCCGCACGTGCGCGACGTGGTCGCATACGATCTCGCCGCGCCGATGCTCGCGACCGTCGACGCGGCCGCACGCGAGCGCGGGCTCGCGAACATCCGCACGCAGCAGGGCCCGGCGGAACGGCTGCCGTTCGACACGGCGACGTTCGACTGGGTCGTGAGCCGGATGAGCGCGCACCACTGGCACGACATGCGCGCGGCGCTCGCCGAGGTGCGCCGCGTGCTGAAACCGGGCGGCCGCGTGCTGATGATCGACATCGCGGGCAACGATCATCCGCTGCTCGACACGTACCTGCAGGCCGCCGAAGTGCTGCGCGACGCGTCGCACGTGCGCGACTACCGCGCGGACGAATGGCTCGCGATGTTCCGCGATGCCGGTTTCGACGCGCACGTGCACAGCCGCTGGCGGCTGCCGATCGATTTCGATACGTGGGTCGCGCGCATCCGCACGCCGGCCGACAGCGTCACCGGGATCCGCGCGCTGTGGGCGCACGCGCCCGACGAGGTACACGGCTATTACGCGGTGCAGCCCGACGGGTCGTTCGAGCATGACGCGCTGCTGATCGACGCACATTGACCGGGCCGGCCGGCACGGCATGCCGATGCCCGCCGGCCTCCCGATGAAAAAAGCCGCGCTACGCACCGTGGGTACGGTGGCGTAGCGCGGCTTCTGCGATGCCGGCCGGCGCGGAACGGGCCCGCGCCGCATGCGGATCAGCCGGTGTTGCGCAGGCCGGCCGCGATCCCGTTGATCGTCAGGTGAATCCCGCGGCGCAGCCGCGCGTTCGTGTCGCCCGCGCGGTGGCGCTTGATCAGCTCGACCTGCAGGTGATTCAGCGGATCGAGATACGGGAAGCGGTTCTTGATCGAGCGCGCGAGCAGCGGGTTGGTCGCGAGGCGGCCTTCGTGCCCGGTGATTTCCGCCAGCGCGTTCGACGTGCGCTCCCATTCCGCGACGATCCGCTCGAACACGTGCTTGCGCAGCTTGCGGTCGGAGACGAGCTGCGCATAGCGCGACGCGACCGCGAGGTCGGTCTTCGCCAGCACCATGTCCATGTTCGACATCAGGTTCGAGAAGAACGGCCAAGTCTTGTTCATCTTCTTCAGCAGCGCGACGCGCTTCGTGCGTTCGGCTTCATCCTGCGCGCCGTCGAGATACGCGCTCACCGCGCTGCCGAAGCCGTACCAGCCCGTCAGCAGCAGTCGGCACTGGCCCCACGAGAAGCCCCACGGAATCGCGCGCAGATCCTCGATCTTGCGCTGCTTCGGATCCTGCAGCTTGCGCGAAGCCGGGCGGCTGCCGATGTTCAGTTCGGCGATCTCGGTGATCGGCGTCGACGAGAAGAAGTAGTCGGTGAAGCCCGGCGTTTCGTAGACGAGCGCGCGGTACGCGGCCATCGCCGAGTCGGACAGCGTCTGCATCGCGGCCTCGAACGCGGGCAGTTGCGCGGGCGCGTTCGACTGCGGCAGCAGCGATGCCTCGAGCGTCGCGGCGACGACCGTCTCGAGATTGCGCCGGCCGATCTCGGGGTTCGCGAACTTGCTCGCGATCACCTCGCCCTGTTCGGTCAGGCGGATCTGGCCGTTCACGGTGCCCGGCGGCTGCGACAGGATCGCCTGGTAGGTCGGGCCGCCGCCGCGGCCGACCGTGCCGCCGCGGCCGTGGAACAGCCGCAGCGTGATCTTGCGGTCGCGGAACAGGTCGACGAGCGCGAGTTCCGCGCGATACAGCTCCCAGTTCGACGTGAGGAAGCCGCCGTCCTTGTTGCTGTCCGAGTAGCCGAGCATCACTTCCTGCTCGGCGCCCTGGTGCGCGATCAGCGCATCGACGCCCGGCAGCGCGAAGTATTCGCGCATGATGCGCGATGCGTCGCGCAGGTCGGGGATCGTCTCGAACAGCGGAATCACCATCAGGCTGTTCCTCGCATGGCCGCCGGGCACGCCGAGCGCGCCTTCGAGCAGCCCCGTCTCCTTCTGCAGCAGCAGCACCTCGACGAGGTCGCTGACGGTTTCCGTATGCGAAATGATGTAGTTGCGCACCGCGCGCGCGCCGAATTGCGCGCGCACCTCGCGCGCCTTCTCGAACACGCCGAGCTCGCTCTGCGCGAGCGCCGAATATTCGAAGTACGGTGAGCGCAGCGGGCGCGGGTCGGCGAGTGCGGCGAGCAGCACGCGGAGTTTGTCTTCCTCGGCGAGCGCCGCATAGTCGGCCTCGACACCGGCGCGCGCGAACAGCTCGGCGACCACCGCTTCATGGATGTCGGAGCTCTGGCGCAGGTCGATGCTCGCGAGATGGAAGCCGAACACCTCGGCGGCACGCACGAGCGGCGCGAGGCGCGGCGCGGCGAGCGACGTGCCGTGGTGTTCGTCGAGCGATGCGGTCAGCACCTTCAGGTCGGCGACGAACGCTTCGGAATCCGTATACGGGATCGCGCGCACGGGCGGCGCGCCGCGGCCCGCGCTGCGCACGGGCACCGTGCCTTCGCCCAGGCGTACGCGCGCGCTCGCGGCGAGCCGCGTGTAGATGCCGATCAGCGCGCGGCGATACGGTTCGTCGACGCGGTGCGGCGACTGGTCGGGCGATGCGGCCGCGAGCGCCTTCACGCCATCGCTCGCGCCGACGAGCAGGTTCGACACCGACAGCTCGGCGCCGAGCTTGTGCACCTGTTCCAGATAGTGCTCGAGGATCACCGCGGCCTGGCGGTTGATCGCCTCGTCGAGCGTCGGCGCAGTCACGTTCGGGTTGCCGTCGCGATCGCCGCCGATCCAGCTGCCCATCTGGAAGAACGCTGGCACGCGCGCGGACAGGCCATGCTCGGCGAGCGCGGCCTCGATGTCGCCGTACAGCGCGGGCAACTCGTCGAGGAAGGTCGCGCGGTAGTACGACAGCGCGTTCTCGATCTCGTCGCCGACCGTCAGGCGCGCGTCGCGCAGCATGCGCGTCTGCCACAGCGCGGTCACGCGCGCGCGCAGCATCGATTCGTTGTGCTGGCGCTCGCGCGCGGTCAGCTCCTGGTCGCGCTCGGCGAGCAGGCGGGCGATGTCGTGCTGCGCGTCGAGGATGCTCTTGCGCTGCACTTCGGTCGGGTGCGCGGTCAGCACCGGCACGATCAGCGCATCGTCGAAGAAGCGCTGCAGCAGGCGCTTCGACGCGTTGCCGGTCGTTTTCAGCTGATCGAGCGCGTACGCAACCGTGCCGGGCTGCGGCGCGGAGCCGGCCAGCGCGTGGATGCGGCGGCGGCGGTTGTGGTGGCGGTCTTCCGCGATGTTCGCGAGATGCGAGAAATAGCTGAACGCGCGCACGACGCTCACCGTCTGCTCCGGCGTCAGCTTGCGCAGCTTCTTCTCGAGCGTCTGCGCGGCTTCGCTGTCGTCCTCGCGGCGGAACTTGACCGCGGTCTGGCGGATCGTCTCGACGACGTCGAACACGGTGTCGCCTTCCTGCTCGCGCACGACGTCGCCGAGCAGGCGGCCGAGGAAGCGGATGTCCTCGAACAGCGGGCCGTCCTTGTCCTCACGCGTGCGCGTGCCGGACTTCGATGCGCCGGACTTGCGGGCAGCGGGGCCGGCGGCTTTCGTCGTGCGTTTTGTCTGACGTATCGGGTCTTTCGGTTTCGTTGCCGTTTTCGCACGGCCGTTCGCGGCGATGGCGACGGTGTCCGTCGGGGCGTCGGAGGAGGACAGGGCAGCATTGCGGCGCGCCGTACGCGCCGATCCGGAAGACTTCACGATGGGTTTCCTTGGGAAAGCTCGAGTCAAAAGGAACTGCGGAAACTGCGGAACTGCGGTCAAGCAACCAGCTACGTGCGGCACATCCGCGCATCGGCGCCGCGACCCGCGCAGCGGCCGGCCGGGCGCAGGCTCCGGGCCCGGGCGGGCCGGGGCGTGCGTGCTACCATTGTTCGATCTTCAATCCCGTCCTTCGATGTTCCAGCAATGAATTCCGAGAACCTTGCGGCCGGGCCGCAACAGGCACAGCCGCCCGCGACGTTGACGATTGCTTCGCGCGAGAGCCGCCTGGCGATGTGGCAAGCCGAACATGTGCGTGATGCGCTGCGCAAATTATATCCAGCTTGTGACGTGAAAATCCTCGGGATGACGACCCGCGGCGACCAGATTCTCGATCGCACGCTGTCGAAGGTCGGCGGCAAGGGGCTGTTCGTGAAGGAACTGGAGAATGCGCTCGCCGACGGCCGCGCCGATCTCGCCGTGCATTCGCTGAAGGACGTGCCGATGGCGCTGCCCGACGGCTTCTCGCTCGCCGCGATCATGGAGCGCGAGGATCCGCGCGACGCGTTCGTGTCGAACGACTACGCGTCGCTCGACGCGCTGCCGGCCGGCGCGGTCGTCGGCACGTCGAGCCTGCGCCGCGAAGCGATGCTGCGCGCACGCTATCCGCATCTCGACGTGCTGCCGCTGCGCGGCAACCTCGATACGCGCCTCGCGAAGCTCGACCGCGGCGACTACGCGGCGATCATCCTCGCGGCCGCCGGCCTGAAGCGCCTCGGCCTCGACGCGCGGATCCGCGCGCTCATCGACGTCGAAGCCAGCCCGCCCGCGGCCGGTCAGGGTGCGCTCGGCATCGAGATCGCCGCGCACCGCGACGACGTCGCCGCATGGCTCGCGCCGCTGCACGATCCGCGGACCGCGCTCGCGGTCGAGGCCGAGCGGATGGTGTCGCGCGCGCTCGGTGGCAGCTGCGAGGTGCCGCTCGCCGCGCACGCGGTGTGGCGCGCGGGCGAACTGTACCTGACGGGCCGCGTGTCGACGACCGACGGCAAGCGCGTGCTGACGGCCGACGAGTGCGCAGCCGTCGTGACCGTCGCCGATGCGCTCGCGCTCGGCCGCGCGGTGTCCGACGAGCTCGAGGCGCAAGGCGCGCTCGACATCGTCAAGGCGCTGCTCGCCGGCTCGCAGGCCGGCAAGGGCGACGCCTGATGGCGGGCGGCGCGCGCGCATTCACCGCTGTCCTGACGCGCCCGGACGGCCAGTCGGACGCACTTGCGTCGCAACTGGCCGATGCCGGCTGCGACGTGCTCGAATTCCCGCTGATCGATATCGCGCCGGTCGACGATCCGGCGCCGCTCGACGCCGCGTTCGCGGCGCTTGCCGACTACGCGCTCGTGATCTTCGTGTCGCCGAACGCGATCGACCGCGCGCTCGCGCAGTACGGCGCGATCTGGCCGAACGCGCTGCCGGTCGGCGTGGTCGGGCCCGGCAGCGTCGCGGCGCTCGAGCGGCACGGCATCGCGGCGCCCGCGCATCGCGTGATCGCGCCGCAGGCGCCGGCCGACGGCGGCATGCCCCATTACGATTCGGAAAGCCTGTTCGCTTGCATCGAGGCCGCGTTCGGCGGCGCGCAGGCGCTTGCGGCCAAGCGCGTGCTGATCGTGCGCGGCGACGGCGGGCGCGAATGGCTCGCCGACCGGCTGCGCGAGGCCGGCGCGGACGTCACGCTCGTCGCCGCGTACCGGCGCGTCGTGCCCGAGCCGCGCGTCGGCGCATGGGAGCGCGTGCACGCGCTGCTCGACGGCGAACCGCATGCGTGGCTCGTCACGAGCTCGGAAGGCGTGCGCAACCTGCACGAACTCGCGCGGGCGCACCTGAACGATGCCGAAATCGACGCGCTGAAGCATGCGCCGCTCGTGACGCCGCACCCGCGGATCGAGCAGACCGCGCGCGCATTGGGTTTTGATAGGATTACGCTGACCGGCGCGGGCGATGAGCGCATCGTCCGCGCGTTTCGAACGATGGCCGACGAGGCCGTCCAACCGGCGACAGCCGCACCGGTGACTAAACGCATGACAGATACCAACGATTCCAAAAGCGTCGCTTCCCAGCCGGCCGCTGCATCCGCACCGCCGTCCAGTCCCCCTTATCTCGCGCCCGAGCCGCGCGCGCGCCGCGGCGGCAGCGCGCTGCTGTGGTTCGTCGTCGTCGTGCTCGGCTGCGCGGCGGGTGTCGGCGGCTACGCGCTGAACCGCAAGATCGACCGGCTCGACGGCACGTTCGTCGCGCGCCAGAAGGCGCTCGACGCGCAGACGGCCGAGACGCGCATGAAGACCGAGCAGGCGCTCGCGAGCACGCACCAGGTCGACACGCAGCTCGCGCAACTCGACGGCAAGCTCGCCGACGCGCAGAGCGCGCAGCAGGCGCTGCAGCAGCAATACCAGGACCTGTCGCGCAACCGCGATGCGTGGATGCTCGAGGAAGTCGACCAGATGCTGTCGAGCGCGAGCCAGCAGCTTCAGCTGACGGGCAACACGCAACTCGCGCTGATCGCGCTGCAGAACGCCGACGCGCGTCTCGCGGCGTCGCAGAGCGCGCAGGCCGTCACGGTGCGCAAGGCGCTCGCGCTGGACATCGAAAAACTGAAGGCCGCGCCGGCGGCCGATCTCACGGGCCTCGCGATCAAGCTCGACGACGCGATCGGCAAGATCGACGCACTGCCGCTGTCCGGCGAGGCGATCGTGCCGCACGCGGCGCCGAAGGCCGCGCCGGCCGACGTCGCATCGTCGGCCGTGGCCGGCGAGCCGCGCTGGAAGGTCTGGTGGCACGACTTCTCGGCCGGTCTCGGCCAGCAGTTGAAGGGCCTCGTGCAGGTGCGCCGGATCGACAACGCGGACGCGATGCTCGCGTCGCCCGACCAGGGCTACTTCGTGCGCGAGAACGTGAAGCTGCGCCTGCTCACCGCGCGGCTGTCGCTGCTCGCGCGCAACGACAGCGCGATGAAGGCCGACCTGCACGCCGCGCAGGCGTCGCTCGGGAAGTATTTCGATCAGGCGTCGAAGGACACGCAGACCGTCGAGGATCTGCTCAAGCAGGTTGACGGCGCATCGCTGACGGTCGCGGTGCCGAACCTGAACACGAGCCTGAACGCCGTTCAGCAGTTCAAGAGCCGGGGGTAACGATGACGCTTCGAGGAATCGTCTGGCTCGCGGTCCTGTTCGCGATCGCCGCGGCGCTCGCCACCGTCGGCCGTTTCGACGCGGGGCAGGTGCTGCTCGTTTATCCGCCGTACCGGATCGACGTGTCGCTGAACTTGTTCGTGATCGCCATCGTCGTGCTGTTCATCGTCGTGTATGCGCTGCTGCGCATCGTACGCAACATCTGGCGCATGCCGCAGCGGGTCGCCGCGTATCGTGCACGTTCGCGCAACGAGAAGGCGCAGGCGTCGCTGCGCGATGCGATCGCGAACCTGTACGCGGGCCGCTTCTCGCGTGCGGAGAAGGCCGCGCGTGACGCGCTGTCGGTCGACGCGAACCTGGGCGCCGCGAGTCTCGTCGCGGCCACCGCCGCGCACCGGATGCACGAGTACACGCGCCGCGACGACTGGCTGTCGAAGGTCGACGCGCCCGAATGGCAGGACGCACGGCTGCTCGCCGCGGCCGACATGCGCGCGGACGCGCGCGATGCCGACGGCGCGCTCGCCGCGCTGGCCGACCTGCAGGCGGGCGGCAAGCGCATCCATGCGCAGCAGGTCGCGCTGCGCGCGCAGCAGCAACTGAAGAACTGGGCCGAGGTGCTGAAGCTCGCGAAGGCGCTCGAGAAGCGCGAGGCGCTGCATCCGGCCGCGGCCGTGCGGCTGCGCCAGCAAGCTGCCGAGAACCTGCTGCGCGAACGCCGGCACGACCCGGACGCGTTGCTCGAGGTGTGGCAGTCGCTGTCGCCGGTCGAGCGCCAGTCGCCGCGTCTTGCCGATCTCGCGGCCGATCTGCTTGTTTCGCTCGAGCGTCGCAACGAAGCGCGCCGCATCGTCGAGGAGGCGCTTGCGCATAACTGGGATGCGCGCCTGCTGCGCCGTTACCCGGACACGGCCGGCGCCGACGCGCTGCCGCTGATCCAGAAGGCGGAAGGGTGGAAGAAGGATCACCCGGAGGATGCCGACCTGCTGTTCGCGCTCGGCCGTCTCTGCCAGCAGCAGCAACTGTGGGGCAAGGCGCAATCGTTCCTCGAAGCGGCGCTGAAGCTGGCCGACAACGACGCGCTGAAGGTGCGTGCGCATCGTGCACTTGCGCGCCTGTTCGAGCAGCTCGGCGAAACCGACAAGGCCGCGAAGCACTACCGCGAAAGCGCGCTCGCGATTACCGTGGTCTGACGCAAGCCGCGGCCGCCTGCTGCTGGCGGCCCGCAGCGCTGCGCAACATGCCCCGAACGCCGAATGGCCTTCGGGGCATTTTCTTGTCCACCGCGAACCGGCGCCGAGCGTGCCGCACGCTACGCGCCGAGCCTGCGCAGCAGGTCGTCCTCGTTCGCGACGAACCACACCGATTTCCCGCGGTTGGACTCGCGAACGAGCGCGTGAAGCGCTTCGCTGCGTGTGAGCCAGCGGCCGATGTCGCCAACCACGCCGAGCCGGACGCCGTAGTTGACGAGTTTTTGCAGCACCGCGCCGGCCAATCCGCTGTCGAGCCGGTAGAAATCGTCGTGCAGCGCGTCGGCGGGGACCGCGACCCAATCGGCTTCATGCTCGTGCGCGAGCGCGACGAGGTCGAGCGCATCGCTTTCCCGCTGCACGAGGCCGGCGGAAGGATCGCGGATCAGCACGCGGCTGCCGGCTGCCTGAACGATTCGGTGGGGCATGCGGGTTGGCTCCATCGTCATGATCGTCATGCGCCGCGCATCACTTGTCGACGAGCCGCTTCGGCACCGACAGCGCGAGCAGCCCGCCGAGCACGAGGAACCCCGCGAGCATGTACATGCCCGCGTCGTTGGCGCCCGTCGCCTGCTTGAGCCAGCCCATCAGGTAGGGGCTCAGGAAGCCCGCGAGGTTGCCGATCGAGTTGATCATCGCGATGCCGGCCGCGGCGGCCGCACCGCCGAGGAACGCGGTCGGCAGGCTCCAGAACAGCGGCAGCGTCGTCAGGATGCCGATCGTCGCGAGCGTGAGGCCGAGCATCGCGAGCGCGGTCTGGTGCGCCCAGATCACCGACAGCACGAGCCCCAGCGCGCCGATCGCGGCCGGAATCGCGAGGTGCCAGCGGCGCTCGCGGCGCTTGTCCGCGCTGCGCGCGATCAGGATCATCGCGACCACTGCAGCCGCATACGGAATCGCCGACAGCAGGCCGATCGCGAACGTGTCGGTCACGCCTGTCGCCTTGATGATGGTCGGCAGCCAGAAGCCGACGCCGTAGAGCCCCATCACGAACGAGAAGTAGATCAGCGCCATCAGCCACACGCGCGGGCTCGACATCACGGCACCGAGCGGCAGGTCTTCCTTGGTCGCTTCCTCCGCGTCGACGTTGCGCGCGAGCAGCGCCTTTTCGTCGTCGGTCAGCCAGTTCGCCTTCGCGATCCGGTCGTCGAGCTTGAGAAACACGACCACGCCGACCAGCACCGACGGGATGCCTTCCAGCAGGAACAGCCATTGCCATCCGTGCCAGCCGCTCACGCCGTTGAACGCCTTCAGGATGAAGCCCGACAGCGGCCCGCCGATCACGCCGGACAACGCGACTGCCGTCATGAAGAAGGTCGTCATCCGGCCGCGCCGGTGCGCCGGATACCAGTAGGTGAGGTACAGGATCACGCCGGGGAAGAAGCCGGCTTCGGCGAGCCCGAGCAGGAAGCGCATCACGTAGAACATCGTGGGCGTCGTGACGAACATCGTCAGGATCGAGATCACGCCCCAGGTCGCCATGATGCGTGCGATCCACACGCGCGCGCCGACCTTGTGCAGGATGATGTTGCTCGGCACCTCGAAGAGGAAATAGCCGAAGAAGAAGATCCCGGCGCCGAGCCCGTAGACGGTGTCGCTGAGGTTCAGGTCGCTTGCCATCTGCAGCTTCGCGAACCCGACGTTCACGCGGTCGAGATACGCGACCACGTAGCACAGCAGCAGGAGCGGCGTGAGCCGCCACGACACCTTGCGGTAGGTTGCTTCCTCGAATGCGCCGGACGAACCCGGCATCGACTGCGTAGATGTTGCCATGTTGTCTCCTGTCGACCCAAGTTCGCGCTTCAGCGCTTACTTGGGTCCCATGCTATGCGGTCGACCCGAGTTGGCGCTTCAGCACCTGCTTGGATCGCGTGCTTTGCGGTTTTTATGGTTGACCGGAGCCGATACATCGGCACCTGATCCGGTTTCGTGCGAAGCAATACATGAATGCCGTGCCGGCCGGTGAATCCCGACGCGGCACGCGAACAGCCCGGCGCGGCTAGATGCAGCGCCCGCCGTCGACTTCGAGGCAGACGCCCGTGATGAATTCGGCCTCGTCGGACGCGAGGTAAAGCGCCGCGTTCGCGATGTCCTGCGGCGTCGAGAAGCGGCCGAGCGGGATCGTCGCGAGGAAGCGGCTGCGATTGTCGGGCGTGTCCTCGCAGCCCATGAACTCGGTCATCAGGGCCGTTTCGCCGAGCACGGGATTGATGCAGTTCACGCGGATGCGGTCGGCGCCGAGCTCGGCCGCGAGCGATTTGCTCGCGGTGATCATCGCGCCCTTCGTGCTGTTGTACCAGACGAGGCCCGGGCGCGGCCGCACGCCGGCGGTCGACGCGACGTTCACGAACACGCCGCCGCCCTGTTCGCGGAAGTACGGAACGAAGGTCTGCACGCACCAGAACAGGCTCTTCATGTTGACCGCGTAGACGCGGTCGAACTCGGCTTCCGTCACGTCGAGCACCGGCTTGTTGCGGTGCGTGGTGCCCGCGTTGTTCACGACGATCTGCACCGAATGGAAATCGTCGAGCGCGGCCTGCAGCAGCGCGTGCCAATCGTCCTGCTTCGACACGTCGCCCGCCACCGCGATCGCCTTGCCGCCCGCGAGCGCGATCTCGCTCGCGACGCGCTCGGCCGCTGCGCCGTTCAGGTCGTTGACGACGACGTTCGCGCCTTCGCGCGCATACGTCTTCGCGATGCCTTCGCCGAAACCCGAGCCGCCGCCCGTGACGATTGCCGTCTTGCCGCTCAACCGCATGGTGTGTCTCCTGTGCTGGTTATGAGAGTCGTCGTGTCTTGCGATGCGGCCGGCTGCTGCCGGCCGCGTTTCGCGCGCCGCGCGTTCAGCCGTGCCGGATCGCGATCGTCTTCAGCGCGGTGAAGCCGTACAGCGCCTCGAACCCTTTCTCGCGGCCGTGGCCCGAGTGGCCGACGCCGCCGAACGGCAGTTCGACGCCGCCGCCCGCGCCATAGTTGTTGATGAATACCTGGCCTGCGCGCAGGCGCCGCGCGACACGCATCTGGCGCGCGCCGTCGCGCGTCCAGATGCCCGCGACGAGGCCGTACGGCGTGCCGTTCGCGAGCGCGACGGCTTCGTCTTCATCGACGAAGCGCATCGCGGCGAGCACGGGGCCGAACACTTCCTCCTGCGCGAGCCGGTGCGACGGCGGCACGTCGCGCAACAGCGCGGGCGCCTGGTAGAAGCCGCTTTCGGGCGCGTCGGCGACGACCTGCCCGTGCGCGGCCATCGGAATGCCGTCATGCTGCGCGTCGGACAGGAAATCCCACACGCGCTGCTGCTGTTTCGCGTTGATCAGCGGGCCGCAGTCGAGATCGGCGTGGCTCGGGCCGACGCGCAGCCCGTTGAACGCGGTGGCGAGGCGCTCGACGAGCGGCTCGTAGACCGCGCGCTCGATCAGCACGCGGCTGCCGGCCGAGCAGGTCTGGCCGCCGTTCTGCACGATCGCCGACACGAGCACGGGCAGCGCCGCTTCGAGGTCGGCATCGGCGAACACGATCTGCGGCGACTTGCCGCCGAGTTCCAGCGTGACGGGCACGTGGTTCTCGGCGGCCATCTGCGTGACCAGCTTGCCGGTGGCCGGCGAACCCGTAAACGAGATGTGGTCGATGCCCGGATGCCGTGCCAGCGCGGCGCCGGCTTCATGACCGTAGCCGGTGACGATGTTGAGCGCGCCGGCCGGCAGCCCGGCCTCGGCGGCCAGCTCGGCGACGCGCAGCACGGACAGGCACGCATCCTCGGCCGGCTTGACGACGCACGCGTTGCCGGCCGCGAGCGCCGCGCCGACGCTGCGCCCGAAGATCTGCATCGGGTAGTTCCACGGCACGATGTGGCCCGTGACGCCGTGCGGCTCGCGCACCGTCAGCACCGTATAGCCGGCCTGATAGGGAAGGGTTTCGCCGTGCAGCTTGTCGGCGGCGCCCGCGTAGAACTCGAAGTAGCGCGCGAGCGCGGCCGCATCCGCGCGCGCCTGCTTCAGCGGCTTGCCGGTGTCGCGCGCCTCGATCGCCGCGAGTTCCTCGATGGAATCGGCCACGCGCGCCGAC
Source organism: Burkholderia sp. BKH01 (assembly GCF_025685725.1). NCBI lineage: Bacteria > Pseudomonadati > Pseudomonadota > Betaproteobacteria > Burkholderiales > Burkholderiaceae > Burkholderia > Burkholderia sp. BKH01. The sequence continues at coordinate 126,988 of NZ_JAOTQT010000018.1, forward strand.
AGCCGCATCAGCGCGCGGCCGCGCTCGGCGGCGCTCGCGGCGCCCCATGCGCCCGCGAATGCGTCGCGGGCCGCGGCGACCGCTCGCTCGATGTCGGGCGCGGTGCCGCGCGCGATCGTCGCGAACGGCTGGCCGTCGGACGGATCGACGACCGCGATCGTTTCCAGTTGCGCGGGCAACGTCCATTCGCCCGCGATGAAGTGCTTCGCGTCTTCCATGCCAGCTCCTGTCGACCCGAGTTAGCGCTTTAGCGCTTACTCGGGTGCCATGCTTCGCGGTCGACCGGCGCTGGCGCTTCAGCGCCGATGCCGATCCCATCCAACGCCGCCAGTCGTTCGACGGCCGGGCATCCGGAACGATTATCGCGCCGATCGTCATCCGGACGCCACCGATCGATTGGCTATAATGGCGCATTCCGTTGAGGGACGCCTGCGGCGGTGCATCGGCCGCGGCGCCCTGTCCCGAATTCCCATCGACCTACAGAGAGCGCTCATGAGCTTCAATCATGTTCCGGCCGGCAAGGACCTGCCGCAAGATTTCAACGTGATCATCGAGATTCCCGCGCAAAGCGATCCGGTGAAGTACGAGGCGGACAAGGAGCTGGGCCTCCTCGTCGTCGACCGCTTCATCGGCACGGGCATGCGCTATCCGGTGAACTACGGCTACATCCCGCAGACGCTGTCGGGTGACGGCGATCCGGTCGACGTGCTGGTGATCACGCCGTTCCCGCTGCTCGCCGGCTCGATCGTGCGTTCGCGCGTGCTCGGCATGCTGCAGATGACCGACGAGTCGGGCGTCGACGCGAAGCTGGTCGCGGTGCCGCACGACAAGATCTGCCCGATGACGGCGAACCTGAAGTCGATCGACGACGTGCCCGAGTACCTGAAGGACCAGATCAAGCACTTCTTCGAGCAATACAAGGCACTCGAGAAGGGCAAGTGGGTGAAGGTAGAAGGCTGGGCCGGCATCGAAGCTGCGCACAAGGAAATCACCGACGGCGCCGCGAACTACAAGAAGTAAGCGGCGCGCCGGCCAACGGCCGGTTCGTGCGAAACGCAAACCGCGCGTGTCTCCTCAGGAGGCCGCGCGGTTTTGTTTTGCGCGCTCGGTTTTCTTGCTTGCGGAAGGGGAGGCGGGCGGGGCGGTGGTGGTCGGCGCGTCCTTCGCGCCCGTCGTGCGTTTCGCGCGTCGAGGGGTAACGGAGGCCACGGTGGCTTCCGCGGCTTTCGTGGCCGCCGGACGGCGGCGGGCCGGTGCGGGAGCGAGGGCGTCGCGTCCGTTCGCGACGGGCTTGCCGTTGGCTGCCGGCGCTTTTCTTTTCGACGACGGGGACGCGGCCTGTTGGTCTTTTTTCGACGGTGCGCCGCGCGACGCGGTCTTTTTCACGACCGCATCGCCGTCGTTCTTCGCGCGCTTCGCGACCGGCGCGGCTTTTGCCGCCTTGGCGGCTTGTCGGGTCTTCGCGGTTTTTGCAGACTTGATGGCTTTCTCGGCTTTCTCGGCTTTCTCGGCTTTCTCGGCTTTCTCGGCTTTTGCGGTCTTCGCGGCAGGTTGCTTCATTTCAGCCGTCTTCGTCGCGCTATCGACGTTCTCCGCCTTCGCCTTCACCTTCTTCCGCCCGCGCGCACCCGCCTTCAACCCGGCAACCTCACCGTTCCCGTCGACCGTCAACCCCGCCGGCAGCACCGATTCCAGCGTCCGCAACCCGGCCGCCAGCTCGCGCTTCTGCGTGGGCGTGAGCCGTTTCACCCAGTATTCGGCGCGCGACGCGCTCGACCGGTCGGGCAGCGGAAACGACGCGAGCACCGCGCGCGGCTTGCGCGAGCGCGTGTAGCGCGCGCCCTTGCCGGCCGCGTGCTCGTCGAAGCGCGCGGCAACGTCGGTCGTGATGCCCGTGTAGACGCTGTCGTCGGCGCATTCGATCAGATACAGAAACCAGGACATGGCAGGGCGGCGGGATGCGAAGCCGCCAGTGTCTCAGAAAAGTTGCGCGTCATCGCAGTCCGTCGCCGTGCCCGTCGCGGAAGCGGCTCGGCGCCGCGCCGAGTTCGCGCGTGAAGAAGCGCGTGAACGCGCTCGTCGAACGGAAGCCGACGCGCACGCCGATCTCGCCGATCGGCAATTGCGTATTCAGCAGCAGGTCGCGCGCCTCGCCGAGCCGCGCCTGCGCGACGAGCGCGTGAAAGCCGACCGCTTCGCGATGCAGCCGCCGGCGTAGCGTCCAGCGCGACATCGCGAAGCGTGTGCACACGTGCCGCGTCGTCGCGATCCGCCGTCGCCGGCGCAGGCGGTATCGCTCGCGGGCGACCCGCGCATCATGCGCCAGGCAGACCCGGCGCACGTCCCGTCTCGCGCTACTCGGCGCTGCGCCGGAACGGATCGTGTTCGCGCAGTTCGTCGACGTACGCGTGGATATGCTCGGTTTCGCGTTCGAGAAAGCGAGCGACCGCATCCGAGAACGCCGGGTGCGCGAGCCAGTGCGCGGAGTGCGTGACGGTCGGCAGGAAACCGCGCGCGAGCTTGTGCTCGCCTTGCGCGCCGCCTTCGAACGTATCGAGCCCGGCCTCGATGCAGAATTCGAGCAACTGGTAGTAGGCCGTTTCGAAATGCAGGCAGGGCACGTGCTCGAGCGCGCCCCAGTAGCGGCCGTACAGCGTGCCGCCGCCGTGCTCGCCACGCCGGTAGACAGCGAGCGCGCTCGCGATCGGCTGGCCGTCGGCTTCCGCGATCACGAGCAGCAGGTTCTCGGGCATCGTCGCGCCGATCGTGCGGAAGAAGTCGAGGTTCAGGTACGGGCTCGAATAGTGCTCGCGGTAGGTCTGCCGGTAGCAGCGCGAGAAGAAGCGCCAGTCGGCGTCGCTGATCCGGTCGCCGGTGAGCCGCCGGAACGTCACGCCCGCATCGTGCACCTTGCGCCGTTCCGCGCGGATGTTCTTGCGCTTCTTCTGCTCGAGCGTGGCGAGGAAATCGTCGAAGTGGCGGTAGCCGTCGTTGATCCAGTGAAACTGCACGCCTTCGCGCAGCATCATTCCCATCGATTCGAGGAGCCGCGCTTCGTCGCCGGTCGGGAACAGCACGTGCAGCGACGACACGTCGCTCTGCTCGGCGAATGCGAGCAGCGTGGCCGCGAGCCGGCGGCGCGCATCGTCGTCGGCCGCGAGCAGGCGCGTGCCCTGCACGGGCGTGAACGGGACCGCGCACAGCAGCTTCGGATAGTAGGGCAGATTGTTGCGCTGGTACGCGTCGGCCCACGCCCAGTCGAACACGTATTCGCCGTACGAATGCTGCTTCGCATAGACGGGCGCGGCGGCAACAAGGCGGCCGGTGCCCGCATCGGTCAGCGTGACGAAGTGCGGCGACCAGCCGGTATCGTCGACCGCGCAGCGCGAGGCATGCAGCGCGTCGAGGAATTCGTGGCGCAGGAACGGCGTCGGCTGCGCGTCGCGCGCGAGCAGCGCGTTCCATTCGTCGGCCGGCACCTCCGCGGGGGACGACAGGATGCCCGTGCGATAATCGATGCGTTCGTGTTTCAAGCGTGAATCCGTACCGTTGGATGTTGCCGGATGCGTGCCGCCGTGGCACGCGCCCGGGTCGATTTCGTCAGCCCTTCAGGGCGCGCCGCCGGGCTGCGCCGATCCCGTCATGAAGACCCGACTCGCTCTCGCCCAGATCAACGTCACCGTCGGCGATTTCGCCGGCAACGTCGCGCGGATCGTCGCGGCCGCGCGCGCCGCGCACAACGATGGTGCGCAATTGATGGTCGCGCCCGAACTCGCGCTGTCCGGCTATCCGCCGGAAGACCTGCTGCTGCGGCCCGCGTTCTACGCCGCCGCCGCCGCTGCGCTCGACGCGCTCGCCGACGCGCTGAAGGCGTTCGACGGGCTTGCGGTGCTGGTCGGCCATCCGTTGCGCGGTGCGGGCGGCGATCCGTCGGGCGGCGCTCCGCTCGCGTCAGCCGTCGATGGTAATGCAAACCGCCCGATCGAGCGCGGCGTGCCGCCCACCGACACCTTCAACGCGGTGTCGCTGATCGTCGGCGGCGAGATCGTCGGCACCTACCGCAAGCAGGATCTGCCCAACGCCGAGGTGTTCGACGAGAAGCGCTATTTCGCGACGGACGCCGAGCCGCTCGTGTTCGAACTGAACGGCGTGAAATTCGGCGTGATCATCTGCGAGGACGCGTGGCACGCATCGGCCGCGCAGATCGCGAAGGCGGCCGGCGCGCAGGTGCTGCTGATCCCGAACGGCTCGCCGTACCACATGAACAAGGAAGCGGTGCGCATCGACATCCTGCGCGCGCGGATCCGCGAGACCGGGCTGCCGATGGTGTACGTGAACCTCGTCGGCGGACAGGACGAGCTCGTGTTCGACGGCGGCTCGTTCGTGCTCGACGCGCAGGGCGCGCTCGTCGCGAAGATGCCGCAGTTCGACGAAGGGCATGCGATCGTCGAATTCGACGGCGCGCGGCCGCTGCCCGGCGCGATCGCGCCGGCACTGTCGCCGGAGGCGCAGGTGTACCGCGCGCTCGTGCTGGGCGTGCGCGACTACATCGGCAAGAACGGGTTTCCCGGCGTGCTCATCGGGCTGTCGGGCGGCGTCGATTCGGCGCTGGTGCTGGCCGTCGCGTGCGATGCGCTCGGGCCCGAGCGTGTGCGTGCGGTGATGATGCCGTCACGCTTCACGGCCGACATCTCGACCACCGATGCGGCGGAGATGGCGCGGCGCGTCGGCGTGCGCTACGACGAGATTGCGATCGCGCCGATGTTCGACGCGTTCCGCGCGGCGCTCGCGGGCGAGTTCGCGGGCCGCGCGGAAGACGCGACGGAGGAGAACATCCAGGCGCGCATTCGCGGCACGCTGCTGATGGCGCTGTCGAACAAGTTCGGCTCGATCGTGCTGACGACCGGCAACAAGAGCGAGATGGCGGTCGGCTACTGCACGCTGTACGGCGACATGGCCGGCGGTTTCGCGGTGATCAAGGACATCGCGAAAACGCTCGTGTACCGGCTCTGCCGCTATCGCAACGAAACGGCCGACTACGTGCTGCGCAACGTGATCCCCGAGCGGATCCTGACGCGCGCGCCGTCGGCCGAGCTGCGCGAGAACCAGACCGACCAGGACAGCCTGCCGCCGTACGACGTGCTCGACGCGATCATGCGGATGTACATGGAAGAAGACCGGCCGCTCGCCGAGATCGTCGCGGCCGGTTATGCGCAGGCCGACGTCGAACGCGTGACGCGGCTCATCAAGATCAACGAATACAAGCGCCGCCAGGCGCCGATCGGCATCCGCGTCACGCATCGCGCATTCGGGCGCGACTGGCGCTATCCGATCACGTCACGCTTTACCGAGCGTCTCGACTGACCCGTGCACGGCATACCGCACGGCTTACAATCGGGATCGCGATTTTTCATCCAAACGAGCATTGAGGGACAACCATCATGAAACGCATCACAGCCATCATCAAGCCGTTCAAGCTGGACGAAGTCCGCGAAGCGCTCGCCGAAGTGGGTCTCACGGGCCTGACCGTGACGGAAGTGAAGGGTTTCGGCCGCCAGAAGGGGCATACCGAGCTGTATCGCGGCGCCGAATATGTGGTCGACTTCCTGCCGAAGATGAAGATCGAGGTGGTCGTCGCGGAAGCGCAGGTCGACCAGGTGATCGACGCGGTGATCGGCGCAGCGCGCACCGGCAAGATCGGCGACGGCAAGATCTTCGTGTCGGACGTCGAACGCGTGATCCGCATCCGTACCGGCGAAGAGAACGAAGCGGCCGTCTGAGCGCCGTATTCGTCAGTGGGCCGTGCGAAACCGGCCCGCCAATAAAAAACGGTGCGATACCCTGTTGGGTACCGCACCGATACGCGCCTCTCGCAGCAGCGTGGAAAGTGTTGCCGAATCGTTCTTTGGACGGCGCCTGATCAGAACAGGTGCTGGATGCCGGCGTAGACGCCGGTCTGGCTGCCGCCCGGATGCGGGTTGCCGGTCGACACGGCCGTGCCCGCGCCGTTCGCGTTCAGGCTGAAGTTGGCCGTCGAGCTGTTGCGCACCGTCGCGACCTGCACGTCGAACAGCGTGCGCTTCGAGATGTTGTACGAACCGCCGACCGTGTAGATGTTCGCGTTGCCGCCGCCGTGGTTCGCGTTCACGTGATACACGGCCGCGATCAGCGCCGCCGCCGGCGTGGCCTGCCACGTCACGCCGCCCCAGACCTGCTGGGTGCCGGTGATGCCGTTGTTGACGGCCGGGCCGCCGCTGCCGTCCGCGTGCGACGACTGGTAGGCGGCCTGCAGCTTGAACTGGCCGAGGAACACGTTCGCGCCCGCGAAGTATTCACGCGAGTAGTTGAACACGTCCGAGAAGCGGCCGTTGCTGTCGCGCGTTTCGTCGTAGATGCCGCGCAACTGGAACAGCGAGTTCGTGTAGGTGATCTGCGCGCCGGCTGCACGGCCCGGCTGGCCGGCCGTCGTGTTGCCGTTGAAGCTGGTGGAGTTCGAGAACGCGAACTGGCCGTAGAAGTCGAAGCCGTAGAACTGCGGCGACTGGTACGACACGTTGTTGCTGGTCTTGTTCCAGTTGCGGCCGCGCACCAGCGATGCCGACGACCAGCTCGACTGGCCCAGCGGATCGAAGTCCCACACGCCGTTCGCGATCGCGAGTTCACGACCGAACAGCAGCGTACCGTAGCGGTCGTTCGAGATGCCGACCGTCGCGAAACGATCCCAGATCGAGCCGGACGTGCCGAGACCGCCGGTCATCGTGTTGAACGCACCTTCGAGGTGGAACAGGACCTTGTTGCCGCCGCCGATGTCCTCGCTACCCTTCAAGCCCCACAGGCTCGTGCCCCAGTCGCCGCTTTCAGCGCGTACTCGGTGGCCGTCTTGCAGGCCGTTCATGTACTCGATGCCTGCATCCAGGCGGCCATACAGCGTGACGCTGCTCTGCGCGTGCGCCGTCACCACCCCAGCAGCCATCAGCGCGGCCGCGACCAAAGCTTTCTTCATCATCTCCTCCATACCCTGTCAAAAAGTCAACCCAGACTGCATGAGATGCCCGGAGCGCGAGCGCCGGGCAAAAGCGGGATAACCAGGGAGACCTCGTGCAGGGCCGGTAAGCGCGGCACGCGGGCAAGCAGACGGAAAACCGTTGAGCGGTCCCGCGCAGCCGGGTCGGCCTGCGGGGTCTCCTTGTTGTGTCGTGAAGCTAAACTACATTTCACGAACTTCGTTTTGCTACTTTGGTTACTAATTTAGCAAAAATACAATTTTGTGGCGATGGAAATCGTTGTTTGACTAACACCTGTCGCCAATTTGCCATGCAACACAGTGCGCAACAGGTGCGATAAGGGTTCACAATTACCGGAAAACCCTTGTCCCGCAAGGGAGACATGAATTCCGCGTACATGGGTCAAGGATTGCCACTATTGACGTTGCCGGGGCGTGGGCGTAGGCGCGAAAGACGCGAAATTGGTAAGTATCTCGTAATGAATTGGCGGCCGCCGGATGCCGCTGTCCAATGCCGGAAACGCCCGTCGCGCAAGGCGCGTGCGGCCGCGGCGCGTCGAGTTCAGTCGGGGCCCGGCCGTGCGTCGAGCAGTTGCGCGCGAATCCAGCGGTGCGCATCGGTGCGCGCGTGCTTTGCGTGCGAGTAGACCTTCACCGTGTAGCGCGGGATCTCGAACGGCGCGGGGAAGATGCGGATCGGCGCCGCGTGCCGCAGCGCCTGCGCGGCGCGGTTCGGCACGGTCATCAGGAGTGCGGATTCCGCGATCACGAACGGCGCGGCCAATACGGTCGGCAACTGCACGGCGACCTGCCGCGCGAGGCCGAGCCGATCGAGCACGAAGTCGACGACGCCGCGCGATTCGTTCCACGGCGTGACGACCACGTGGCGGGCCGCCAGGTACTGGTCGAGCGTCAGCCGCCGGCGGATGTCCGGATGCGCGGCGCTCGCGATCACGACGTAGTCGTCGGAGAACCAGTCGAAATCCTCGATGCCCGGCGCGTCGGCCGACGATTCCTCGTGGTAGCCGAGCGCGAAATCGATGCGGCCGGCCGCCAGCTCGTCGACGGAAATCTTCCGGTCGGAATGCACGACGCGGATCCGCAGCCGCGGCGCGACGTGCTGGATGCGCGCGAGGAACGCCGGCAGCACCGCGAACGCCGTGTAGTCGGTCGCGGCGAACACGAACGTGCGGTCGCTTTGCGCGGGATCGAAGCGGCGCGCGCGGGCGAGACCCTTCGACATCGCGTCGAGCGCGTCGCCAACCCACGTGGCGATGTCGTCGGCGCGCACGGTCGGCTGCATCTCGTTGCCGAGGCGCACGAACAGCGCGTCGCCGATCGCGTCGCGCAGCCGCGCGAGCGCGTGGCTCAGCGCGGACGGGCTCATCGCGAGTTCGTGCGCGGCCGCGGCGACCGACCGGTGGCGGTACAGCGCGTCGAACGCGAGCAGCAGGTTCAGGTCAAGGCGACGCAGCTCGGGATGCATCATGTTCAGGTCTGGATGAGGAAACTGCACTTCCTGCAGGCACGGCGTGAACGTAGCATGACGGTCTGATCGGCGCCAGCGCGGTTGTGCTGCGCCGCTTTCCGATTCAAGTCCGGGCCGAAGGAGGGCTCAACCCGTGCAAATCGACATCCGTACCGCCATCGCCGCGGACGTGCCGCTGATCCTGCGTTTCATTACCGAGCTGGCTGTCTACGAGAAGGCGGAGCACGAAGTGATCGCGACGCCCGCGTCGCTCGAGCGCAGCCTGTTCGGCGAAGGTTCACCGGCGCGCGCGCTGGTGTGCGAGGTCGACGGCGAGCCGGCCGGCTTCGCCGTGTATTTCTTCTCGTACTCGACCTGGCTTGCCCGGCAGGGGTTGTATCTCGAGGATCTGTACGTGTCGCCGCGCTTTCGCGGTGCGGGCGCCGGGTTGCGGCTGCTGAAGGCGCTCGCGCGGATCGCGGTCGAGTCGGGCTGCGGGCGTTTCGAATGGAGCGTGCTCGACTGGAACGAGCCGGCGATCCGTTTCTACGAGAGCGTCGGCGCCGCGCCGCAGAGCGAATGGGTGCGTTACCGGCTCGCGGGCGACGAACTGCGCGCGTTCGCCGACGGCGCGCCGGTGAGCGCCGCGTAAACGCAAAACGGGCGCCCCGCGGGGCGCCCGTTCGCACGTCGTGCGTTGCGTACGTTACGTGCGTTACTTGAGGCTGCCCGACAGGAACCCGCGCAGGCGTTCGCTTTTCGGGTTGGCAAATACCTCGGCCGGCACGCCTTCTTCCTCGACGCGGCCCTGGTGCAGGAACATCACGTGGTTCGACACGTTGCGTGCAAAGCCCATCTCGTGCGTGACGACGATCATCGTGCGGCCTTCCTCGGCGAGCTTCTGCATCACCTTCAGCACTTCGCCCACCAGCTCCGGGTCGAGCGCCGACGTCGGCTCGTCGAACAGCATCACGTCCGGATGCATCGCGAGCGCGCGCGCGATCGCGACGCGCTGCTGCTGCCCGCCCGACAGGTGCGACGGATACTGCTTCTCGACGCGCGGCGCGAGGCCGACCTTTTCCAGGTATTCGCGCGCTCGCTCCTCGGCTTCCTTCTTCGGGATGCCGAGCACGTTCACGGGCGCCTCCATCACGTTCTCGAGCACGTTCATGTGCGACCAGAGATTGAAGTGCTGGAACACCATCGACAGCTTGGTACGCACGCGCTGCAACTGCTTCGGATCGGCCGCGCGCAGCGCGCCGGCCTTGTCGAGGGCGGTGCGCACTTCCTCGCCGTCGACGAAGATGCGGCCGGCGTTCGGCTGTTCGAGGAAGTTGATGCAGCGGAGCATCGTGCTCTTGCCGGAGCCGGACGAGCCGATCACGCTGATCACGTCACCGGCGTTCGCCTTCAACGACACGCCCTTGAGCACCTCGTTGTTGCCGTAGCGTTTGTGGAGATCGTCGACGAAAAGCTTCTGGGTCTGGGAATTCATCAATAGTCCTGCGAAAACTTACTTGCCTTGCGGGCGCAGATACGCGAGCCAGCGGCGCTCGGCCTGGCGGAACAGCCACACGAGCGCGAACGAGATCACGAGGTAGAGCAGGGCGGCGATGCCGAACGCGTGGAACGACATGTAGGTGGCCGAGTTCACGTCGCGGGCGATCTTCAGGATGTCCGGCACGGTCGCGGTGAACGCCACCGTCGTCGCGTGCAGCATCAGGATCACTTCGTTGCTGTACAGCGGCAGCGCGCGGCGCAGCGCCGACGGCAGGATCACGCGGCGATACATCGTGAACGGCGTCATCCCGTACGCGCGCGCGGCTTCGATCTCGCCGTACGACGTCGCCTTGATCGCGCCCGCGAAGATCTCGGTGGTGTACGCGCAGGTGTTCAGCGTGAACGCGAGCAGCGTGCAGTGCATCCCGTCGCGGAAGAACGCATCGAGCATCGGCGTGCCGCGCACGGCCTGCAGGCTGTAAAGGCCCGTGTAGCAGAGCAGCAGCTGCACGTAGAGCGGCGTGCCGCGGAACACGTACGTATAGAGCCACACGGCGCCCGCCAGCCACTTCCTCTTCGACACGCGCGCGACCGCGAGCGGCACCGACAGGCAGAAGCCGAGGCCGATCGACACGACGAGCAGCCACAGCGTGATCGCGACACCGGTGATGCGATAGCCGTCGGTGTAGAGATAGTTGCGCCAGTATTCTTGGATGAGTTCGATCATAGGTCAGCCTTGCGGACACCGGTCGAGTAGCGCTTTTCGAGCCACATCAGCACGAAGTTCGAGATCGTCGTGATGGCGAGGTAGACCGCTCCCGCGATCAGCGTGAAGAAGAAGAACCGCAGCGTGCCCTTGCCGGCGTCCTGCGACGCCTTCACGACGTCGGCCAGGCCGATGATCGACACGAGCGCGGTCGATTTCACGAGCACCTGCCAGTTGTTGCCGATGCCCGGCAGCGCGAAGCGCATCATCTGCGGGAACATGATCCGCGTGAACACCTGCCAGTTCGTCATCCCGTACGCGCTGCCTGCCTCGAGCTGGCCGCGCGGCACCGACAGGAACGCGCCGCGGAACGTCTCGGTGAAGTACGCGCCGTAGATGAAGCCGAGCACGATCACGCCAGCGAGGAACGGGTCGATGTCGATCTGGTCCCAGCCGAGCGCGTCGGTCGCCATGTTCAGCCAGATCTGCAGGCTGTAGAACAGCAGCAGCATCAGCACGAGGTCGGGCACGCCGCGGATCAGCGTCGTGTAGACGGTGCCGACGCCGTGCGTCACGCGGTTGCGCGACAGCTTCGCACCCGCGCCGAGCAGACCCAGCAGGAACGACAGCGCGAGCGAAAGCACCGCCAGTTTGACGGTTTGCCAGGTGCCTGCGAGGATCAGCGGGCCGTAACCTTGTAGAAACATATGTGGTCCTTGACGGCGCACGCGGTGCGCCGCGAAAGACGCGCCCGCCAAGCTGCGCGGAACGCCCCGTGCGTATCATGACCGTCCGCCCCGGCAACGGTGCCGGGCCAGCCCGTCGCGCGAGCGGCGGGCAAGGGGGCGGGCGGCGCGTGGTTGACTGCCTGTACTGCCCGGACGCGGGGCCGCCCCCGCATCCGTTGCTTCTTCTTGTCGGCGCTCAGCGGGCCGAAGCCGAATAGACGCTGAACGAGAAGTACTTGTGCGACAGCCGGTCGTACGTGCCGTCCTTGTGCATGTCGGCCAATGCCTGGTTGATCTTGAGCTTCAGGTCCGTATCTTCCTTGCGCAGGCCGATCGCGGTGCCGTCGCCGATCGTCTTCGGATCCTTCACTTCCGGCCCGGCGAACGCGAAGCCCTTGCCGCGCGGCGTGCGCAGGAAGCCGTAGTCGGCCTGCAGTTCGTCCTGCAGCGTCGCGTCGAGGCGGCCCGAGCCGAGATCGGTATAGACCTGGTCCTGATTCTGGTAAGGAATGACCGTCACGCCCTGCGGTTCCCAGTACGCCTTAGCGTAGGTTTCCTGCGTCGAGCCCTGCTCGACGCCGACGCGCTTGCCCTTCAGCGACGCGACCGTCGGCAGCAGCGGCGAGCCGGTCTTTGCGATCATCCGCGCCGGTGCGTCGTACACCTTGTCGGAGAAGTCGATCTGCTCGCGGCGCTTGTCCGTGACGGTCAGCGACGACACGATGACGTCGTACTTCTTCGCCTTCAGCGCCGGGATGATCCCGTCGAGGTCTTGCGCCACCCACACGCATTTCACGTTGATCCGCTTGCAGATCTCCTTGGTGAGATCGACGTCGAAACCGACGATCTCGCCGCTCGGAGCGGTCGACTCGAACGGCGGGTAGCTGGCATCGACGCCGATCCGCACGGTCTTCCACTCCTTCGCGAAGGCGCTGCCCGCCACGAGGGCGAGGGCGGCGCACAGGGCGGCCTTCTTCATTTCCATCCTTCTGTTGCTGACTTTCCGGGGGCGCTCGCGGCCGGTCGGACCGGGCGCCGCGGCGTATTCTAGACGGCCAAAATTCGCCGATCGGCGTTCTGGCGATGGCGGCCGCCGGACGGGCGAACGCCAAAAGGGCGGTATTTTACCCGAACGCGATACCCGGAAAACGGCAATCCGGCGCGATCGATCGATTCTTCGATTCTTCGATTCGGCTGTTGCGGCAATCGCGGTATTCTCAACGGGTATTGCGTCAATTGCGGTCGCGGATGCAACGATCCGGCGCGCGGTCGATGGATTGCGGCGTGGGCGCGGTCACGTTCGCACCCGGCCGGGCGGCCGAGGTGCTGCTGTTCGACGCAGCCTGAACGAAAAAAGGGGACGCGGGCCGGTGCCCGCGTCCCCTTCGGCGCCGCTCCGGGGAGCGGCTTGCCGGCTTACTGCGCGGGCGCCGACGCGCCCTTGGCCGCGCGATGTTGCTCCCAGCGCTCCTTCATCTTCTCGTGGCGCTGCTGCATCTGCGCGAACTGCTGCTTGAGCGCCGTGCTGACCGTGGTCTTCTGCTGGTCGTTCAGCCCGTTGTAGAACGCGAGCCACGCGGCGGAGGTCTGCTCGCGCAGTTGCGCGTTCTGCTGCTCGGCCTGCTGGCGCGCGGCGTGCAGCGCGCTCAGGTCGAGGATCGGCTGGTTCTGCTGCGCCTTGAACTGCTCGCGCATCTGCTCGTGGCTCTTGCGCATCGCATCACGGTTCTGCTTCATCGTGTTGACGGCCGTCTGCCATTGCTGTTCCTGCGACGCGTTGAGCTTCAACTGGTCATGCAGTTTCATGATTGCGCCGAACGGGCCGCCGTCGTGCCCGTGCATCTGGTGCATGCCGGGGCCGCCCGGCGGCGGCATGTCGGTGGGCGGCGCGGCATGCGCGGTGCCGAATGCGAGAGCGAGCACGGTGGCGGCCGCGATGGCCACGCGGGAAGTCTTCTTATACATTTCAGAAACTCCTTGTATCCAAAGGGTCCGGCGATGCGGTACGGGGAAAGCCGTGTACCGCATCCGGTAAGAAGCAGGTTAGCGATGCCGGCCCCGGCCGGTGTTACGTGGGGCGGCGGCCCGGTTACCGCGCATTACAGTTCCCTTGCGCCGTAACCCGCAGTAACCCTTTCATCCCTTTGTTTCGTTCTTCGACTCCGCCCTCGCGCGGTAAACTTCGAGCCATGACTACCCAGATCCTCATCGTCGACGACGACCAAGAACTCCGAGACCTGCTGCGCGACTATCTCGTGCGCCAGGGGATGGAAGTGTCCGTGCTGCACGACGCGGCGACGCTCGAGAAGCGTCTCGAGCGCGAGCGGCCCGACCTGATCGTGCTGGACCTGATGATGCCGGGCGTGGACGGCCTGACCGCGCTGCGCCAGTTGCGCGCGGCCGGCGACGACATCCCCGTGATCATGCTGACCGCGCGCGCGGACGACGTCGACCGCATCGTCGGGCTCGAACTCGGCGCGGACGACTACCTCGGCAAGCCGTTCAACCCGCGCGAGCTGCTCGCGCGCGTGCAGGCCGTGCTGCGCCGCCGCCGCGCGACGCCGTCGGCGGCCGCGCCCGAACAGCGCGAGCCGTTCGCGTTCGGCCGCTTCGTGCTCGACTTCCAGGCGCGCACGCTGTCGGTCGACGGCAAGCCGGCCACGCTGTCGAGCAGCGAATTCGCGCTGCTGAAGATCTTCGTGAACCATGCGCTGCGCACGCTCACGCGCGAGCGGCTGCTCGAGCTGCTGCACGGGCCCGAGTACGACGGCACCGACCGCGGCATCGACGTCCAGGTGTGGCGCCTGCGCCGCATCCTCGAAACGGATCCGTCGACGCCGCGCTTCATCCAGACGGTCCGCGGGCGCGGCTACGTGTTCGTGCCCGACGGCGAGGCTCATGCGCAAACCCATTGATTCGCTGTTCGGGCGGCTCGCGCTGCTCGTCGTTGGCGTCCTGCTCCTGTCGCACTTCGCGTGGTTTTTCGCGATGCGGCTCGAGCGCAACCAGATGCAGACGCGTTACGCGGTCGAGGAGGCCGCGTTCCTGGTCGACGCGGTGCGCCAGCACGTCGAGCGCACGCCCGACCAGCCGTTGCCGTCGCGCGTGCGGCTCGTGACGCCGGACAGCGCCGACGTGCCGAACGGCGACCTGTCGAATCTGCCGGCGGCGCTCAAGCGGTTCCGCGACGACGTGAGCGAGCGGATGCCGCCCGGCACGCGCGTCGAGATCGGCGCGCCGGGCCATCCGCCGGTGCTGTGGGTGAAGCAGCCGAACGATCGCAACTGGATCGTGGTGCCCGTGCAGCCGCTGCGTCCGCCGCGCTCGCTGGACCGGATGCTGCTGTGGCTCGGCACGATCTTCTCGGCCGGCGTGATCGCCGCGCTGTTCGCGGCCTGGCAGCTGCAGCAGCCGCTGCGCTCGCTCGCGCGTGCGGTCGCGCGCTTCGGCCGCGGGCAGCCGGTGCCGCCACTGCGCGAGCGCGGCCCGCGCGAGCTGCGTCAGCTCACGCATGGCTTCAACCAGATGGTGGAGCAGGTGTCACAGGCCGAGAGCGACCGCGCGGTGATGCTGGCGGGCGTTGCGCACGACCTGCGCACGCCGCTTGCGCGGATGCGCCTGCGCGCGGAAATGATGGACGACGTGCGCTTGCGCGACGGCGTCGTGCGCGACGTCGATTCGATGTCGCACATCGTCGATCAGTTTCTGGTGTTTGCGCACGGCGGGTCCGACCGCAGCGAGCCGGTGCCGGTCGATCAGGCGTGCGAGCGGATCGCACGCAACTATCGCGCGGTCGCGCCGAATGCGCAGACGGTCCACACGCGGCTCGACGCCGATCCGGGCTTCAGGCTGCCGACGGCGACGCTCGACCGGATCCTGTCGAACCTGCTGGACAACGCGCATGCGTATGGTGCGCCGCCCGTGCTCGTCGAGACGGCGCGCACGCCGACCGGCTACGTGCTGTCGGTCAGCGACAGCGGCGGCGGGATCGCGCCGCGCGACCTCGCGGCCGCGACGCGGCCGTTCGTGCGGCTCGACCCGGCGCGCGGCGGCAACGGCCACAGCGGGCTCGGGCTCGCGATCGTCGAGCGGCTCGTGCTCAGGCTGGGCGGGGCGTGCGACATCGGCAACCGCCCTGAAGGCGGCCTGCGCGTCGCGATGACGTTCCCGTTCGAGGTCGTGCCGAAGGACGAACCCCACGCACAGGCTGCGTAAGCGACTGCGGCGCCTGCCCGGGCCGGCAGGCGTCGCGCGGCATCATTCGCCGAACAGCGTGCCGAGCGTCTCGGCTGCGTTGCTGTCGATCGTGTTGTAGGTCACGGTGGTGGCCTCGAAGATGTAGACGGTCGTATAGCGGCCGAGGCGCTCCAGGATTTCCTCCTGCAGCGATTCCGGCACGACGTTCATGTTCAGGTACCATGCCGTCGACGACAGCCGCGTCTGGAACGACCCGTACTCCTGCATCAGTTCGTAGAACGCGTCGGCATCCTGATCGCGGCAGACGATCACCAAGTTTCCTGCCATTCCCTTCCTCCCGCTCGTCGGTCGATCCCCAGGGTCTGTATACATATGGAACGTGCATGCGTCGCCACGATACCGGCCGCAACAGACCTGGGGGCTAGCCCCGATCATACCCGCTTCGCCGTGTCCGGCTGCTGACGCCCGGCACGGTTTGCACCCGCGTGCGGCTGGCGGGTTCACGGCCGGCCCGGATCACGGCATAATTCGGGCCTGCATGCCGGCCGAAGGACTGCGGCCGGGCTGCTCCGTACCGTGTACTCGCCGTCCGCCCGTTCCCCGGGCACGATCCGTGCGCTGCGCGGTGCGCGCCGTCGCTCCGTCCCCGGACGGTTGTACCTGAAATACAGGTTGGTGTAGTGTCGTGCCGTCGCGGGCCGACTCGACCGCGACCGCGCGGGGCGCAGCTTGCACGCACGGCGCATCGCGCCCGCGCGAGATCGTCAGTCAATCGAATTACCGCGCCCGTGCGCTTTGCCATGAATCAACATCGACTGCCGGCTTCGTTCGGCCTTACCGGGGAGGGCGCCTGATGGACGTCGGATTCTTCAATCCGAACCGGACCGCCAACGCGTCCGCTTGGCGCGTTCTGCCGAACCGGTGGGACTTCATCGCGTTTCCGCTGATCATCTGCCTGCTGGCGATGGCGATCGTCGGTTTCCACGAAACGATGGCGCCGATCGGCGTGCTGCAGACGCAGAAGATCTCGCTCGATCCGTCGA
>NZ_JAOTQT010000019.1:0-143083 GCF_025685725.1 Burkholderia sp. BKH01
AACCGGCGAACCGGCGAACCGGCGAACCGGCGAACCGGCGAACCGGCGAACCGGCACACCCGGCACACCCGGCACACCCGGCACACCCGGCCGCCCGTCATTGCATGTGCTTCACGCGGTCAGTCGACCAGTTCCCCCGTCGGCTCATAGAACGGATACGGCCCGGCGCCTTCGTCCACATACACGTGGTGCGACGTCATCCCCGTATCCGGCGCATGACGATGCACCGCGAACGCCGGCGGTTCGAGCCGGAACGCAGACGGCGCATCGGCCCGCAGGTCGAACGCGACCTGGTGCGCGGGCGCCGGCACGGCCGACGCGAGCGTGCCGCCGAAACGCGTGAACATCGTACGGTGCACGTGGCCGCACAGCACGCGCTCGACGTTCGGATAACCGCGCAGCAGCGCGTCGAGTTTCGCGGCGGCGGCGGGCGCGAGGCGCAGCGCGTCCATGTGGCCGATCCCCGATACGAACGGCGGGTGATGCAGCGCGACGATCACCGGGCGATCGCGCGCGGCGTCGAGCTGCGCGGTGAGCCATGCGAGCCGCGCGTCGCACAGGTCGCCGTGGCTCGCGCCGGGCACCTGCGAATCGAGCGCGAGCACGCGCACGGTGCCGACGTCGAACGCGTACTGCACGAATTCGCCGTCGTGCAGCTCCGGGCGATCGGCGAACGCGCGGCGCAGCCCGGCGCGGTCGTCGTGATTGCCGATCATCAGGTAGTACGGAATCTCGAGCGGCGCGAGCAGGTCGCGCAGGTTGGCGTATTCGTCGTCGTGGCCGAAGTCGGTCAGGTCGCCGGTGACGAGCACGGCGTCGGGGCGCGGCACGAGCGCGTTCAGCTTCGCGATGCAGCGCGCGAGCGCGGCCGCCGTGTCGACGCGCCGGTACGCGAGCTGACCCGGCCGCTTGATGTGGAGATCGCTGATTTGAGCTAGCAGCATCGTCGGTTCTCGGAATCGTCTGGTTATTGTGGGTGCGGCGTCATGCGCCGCAGCGGGGTGGCGCTTGCGTCGTGCATTCGACGTGCATCAAGCGCCGAGCGCGATCAGGCCTTCCGGTGCAATCGTAATGCCGACCGCCGTGCCGTGCGCGAGCGCGATGCGGCCCGGCACGTCGATCACGAGCGCGTCCGGCGCCGCGTGCTCGATCGTGAGCCGCGTGCGCTCGCCGAGGAATGCGCACGCGCCGACCGTGCCGCGCAACGGTGCATGCACGGGATCGGCGAGCTGTGCATCCTCGGGGCGGAAGAACCACTCGTCGGCGGCATGCGGCGTGACGATCGCGCCACCCGTCGTCACGAGCGCGCCATCGCGCCATTGTCCGCCAAGCCGGTTCAGCGTGCCGATGAATTGCGCGACCGTACGGTTGGCCGGCCGGTAGTAGATGTCGCGCGGCGTGCCGATCTGTTCGATGCGGCCCGCGCCCATCACGACGATCCGGTCGCCGAGCTCCATCGCTTCGGCCTGGTCGTGGGTCACGTAGACCGTCGTCACGCCGAGCTCGCGCAGCAGCGCATTCATCTCGCGACGCAGCACGTCGCGCAGTTTCGCGTCGAGTGCCGTCAGCGGTTCGTCGAGCAGCAGCACGCGCGGCCGCACCGCGAGCGCGCGCGCCAGCGCGACGCGCTGACGCTGGCCGCCCGAGAGCTGATCGATCGGCTTGTCCGCGTGCGCGTCGAGCCGCATCATCGCGAGCAGTTCGTCGACGCGCTCGCGCAGCGCGCGCGGCTCGGTCTTGCGGATCTTCAGCCCGTAGCCGACGTTGCCGCGCACCGTCAGGTTCGGAAACAGCGCGTAGTTCTGGAACACCATGCCGACCTGCCGGCGCTCGATCGGCAGTGCGGTCACGTCGTCGTTGCCGAACGCGATCGTGCCGCCGGCGTCCGGCGTGTCGAGGCCGGCGATCAGGCGCAGCGTCGTCGTCTTGCCGCAGCCGGACGGCCCGAGCAGCACGAGCGTTTCGCCCGCGCCGATCGACAGGTCGAGCGGTTCGAGCACGCGCGTGCCGCGGAACGTCTTCGCGCAGCCGGTCAGGGTGATGGGAGTGGAATCGAGTTTCATGTCAGCGAAAAGGTCAGCGGGTCAGCGCGAGCGGCGCTTGAGCGCACGCGTGCCGGACGGATCGACGCCGAGCCATTGCATCGCGACGAGGAGCGGCAGCGTCATCAGCAGGAACAGGATCGTGTATGCGCTGCCGACTTCGAGGCGCAGCGACGCATAGGTGTCGGCGAGCCCGACGGGCAGCGTCTTGGTGTCGGGCGTATGCAGCATCCACGTGAGGTTGAATTCGCCGATCGACAGCGTGAGCACCGCGAGTGCGCCCGCGACGATGCCGGGGCGCAGGTTCGGCAGCACGATCGTGACGAAGCGCGTGACGAACGACGCACCGAGGCTGGCCGCGCCTTCCTCGAGCGTGCGCAGGTCGGCGCCGGCGGCGACGGCCGCGACCGCGCGCACCATGAACGGCAGCGTGAACACGACGTGGCCGACGACGATGAACCACAGGCTCATCCGGAATGCGGTGAAGCCGCCGTACACGACCAGCAGCGCGAGCGCCGACGCGAGGCCCGGCAGCGCGACCGGCAGCACGAGTGCTTCCTCGATCGCGCGCGAGATGCGGCTCTTGCTGCGCGCGAGCGCATAGCCGGCCGGCACGCCGACCGCGAGCACGATCGCGAGCGTCGCGAACGCGACATAGAGCGACAGCGCAACCGAGCCGTGATACTGCTGCCACACCTGTTCGAGCCAGCGCAGCGTGAGGCCGCTCGACAGTCCGCGGAAGTAGTTGACGGTCAGGCCCGCGAGCACCGACATCACGACGGGCACGATCAGGAACGCGCACAGCAGCAGCGTGACGCCCCATTGCAGCGCGGCGATCGCACGCGCGCCCGTGACGCGCGGCGCGCGGCGCGCGACGCCGTTCGCCTGCGCGGGCACGGGAGCGGGCGCCGGAGACGGCGCGGAAGAGCCGGAAAGCGATTGCATGCAGGAATCCTCAGGCCGCGGCGGCGGCGGTGTGGCCGGTGAAGCGGCGCGCGAGCGCGAGCACGGCCCAGGTGACGATGCCGAGCACGATCGACAGGCCGGCCGCCGTCGCGATGTTCGCGTTCAGCGTGAACTCGGTATAGATCGTCATCGGCAGCACGTTCAGGTCGGTGGCCAGCGTGAATGCGGTGCCGAACGCACCCATCGCGGTCGCGAAGCAGATCGCGCCGGCCGCGATCAGCCCGGGCGAAAGCGCGGGCAGCACGATGTCGACGAAGATGCGCCACGGCGACGCGCCGAGCGAGCGTGCGGCTTCCTCGAGCGACGCGTCGAGCTTCGACGCGGCCGCGATCACGGTGACGATCACGCGTGGAATTGAGAAGTACAGGTAGCCGACGAACAGGCCCGCGACCGAATACGCAAACACCCATTTGTCGCCGGTGAGCTTCGCCGACAGCATGCCGATCAGCCCCTGGCGCCCGGCGAGCATGATCACCATGAAGCCGACGACGACGCCCGGGAACGCGAGCGGGAACGTGAGCAGCGCGAGCAGCACGCGCTTGCCGGCGAATTCTCGGCGCGCGAGCAGCAGGCCGGAGATCGTCGACAGCGCGAGCGTCGCGAGCGTAACGCCCGCGGACAGCGCGACGGTCTCGCCGAGGCTCTTCATGTAGCGCGCATTGCCGAGCAGCGCCGCATACTGCGAGAAGAACGCGCCGTCGGCGGACACCTGCACGAGCGCCGCCATCGGCAGCAGCCAGAACGCGGCGAACATCGCGAGCGCCGGCGCGACGAGCGCGACGCGCCAGCGCAGCGGGAAAGTCAGGTCGAGCATCGGTTGTGTCCGGCCGTTTACTGCATCACCTGCAGGTACTGCTGGCCGAACGCCTGCTGGCCGGCCGCCATCTTGCCGAAGTCGACCGGCTTTGCGCGCGCATACTCGCTCGCCGGCAGGAACTTCGACGCGACATCGGCGCCGAGCGCTTGCGCGCGCACCGGGCGCAGGTACGCGTTGGCCCACAGCTTCTGGCCTTCGTCCGACAGCACGAAGTCGAGCACCTTCCTGCCGTTCGCATCGTGCGGCGCGCCCTTCACGAGGCTCATCACGTACGGCACCGCGATCGTGCCTTCCTTCGGAATCACGAACTCGACGTTCGCGTTGTCCTTGTATTTCGCGCGATACGCGTCGAAGTCGTAGTCGAGCAGGATCGGAATCTCGCCGGACAGCACGCGCGCATACGCGGTCTGCTTCGGCACGATCGGCGCGTTCGCCTTCAGCTTGCGGAACCAGTCGAGCCCCGGCTTGAAGTTATCGAGGCTGCCGCCGAGCGCCTGGTTGACGGCCACCGCGCCCGCGTAGCCGACGAATGCGCTGGACGGATCGAGATAGCCGACCATGCCCTTGTATTCGGGCTTCAGCAGATCGGCCCACGAGCGCGGCACCGGCTTGCCGTCGAGCGCGTCCTTGTTCACGAAGAAGCCGAGCGTGCCCGAGTGGATCGCGAACCAGTAGCCTTGCGGGTCCTTCAGGTTCGCGGGAATGTCGTTCCAGTGCGCGGGCTTGTACGGCGCGATCACGCCCTTGTCCTTCGCCTGGAATGCCGACGACACGCCGAGGTAGACGACGTCGGCGACCGGGCTCTTCTGCTCGGCGATCAGCTGCGCGATCGACTGGCCCGAGTTCTTGTTGTCGAACGGCACGCGGATGCCGGTCTTCTGCTTGATCGCCGCGATCTGCGCGGCCCAGTCGGCCCATTCGGGCGGGCAGTTGTAGCAGATCGCCGTTTCGTCGGCGTGGGCGGCGGGTGCGCCCGCGAAAAGTGCGGCGCAGGCGAGCGGCGCGGCGAGCGCGCGCAGCAGCGAGGTCAGGCGAAAGGACACGGTGGGTCTCCGGGCGAGTGTGTGGCGCTGGGGTGGTGTGGTGATCGGCGTGCGCGGTGGCACGCCGGTGCGTTCAGGCCTTGCGCAATTGCAGGTCGGTGGCCGGCGGCGCGACCGTCGCGCCGTCGCGCACCGCGTGCGGCAGGATCAGCGACGTGCGTTCGAGCGTCGCGCCGCCGATGCATTCGACGAGACGGCGCCACGCGTGGCGGCCGATGTCGCGGTTCGGCGTCGCGACGCTCGCGAGCGGCGGCGCGAGCAGTTCGCCGAGCGCGATCCCGTCGAAGCCGAGCACCGACAGGTCGTCCGGGATCGAGAAGCCCGCGCGGCGCAGGCCGCGCATCACGACCATCGCGAGCAGGTCGTTGCTGCAGAAGAGGGCGGTCGGGCGCGTGGCGCGCGAGGTCAGATGCGCGAGCACCGCGTCGGGCAGCTCGGGCGCGTTGAAGTCGACTTCGACCGGCGGCAGCGTGGCGACGCCGCTTTCCTCGAGCGCCTGCGCATAACCGAGATGGCGCTGGCGCGCACGATCCGACGCGGCGAGCGAACCGGCCAGCATCAGCACGCGGCGGTGGCCGCGCGCGGTCAGCAGCCGCACGCCGTCATAGGCGGCGCGGCGGTTGTCGACCGACACCGACGGGCGGCGCTGCGTGTCGTTGTGCATCAGCACGTAATGCGGGCCGTCGCGGTCGAGCATGTCGAGCAGCGGATGCGTGTCCGCGTCGGCGACGGTGAGGATCAGCCCTTCGACGCGCTGCTCGCGCAGCGTCTCGATCGCGTGACGCTCGCGCGCCGCGTCGTATTCGGTCGTCATCAGGATCAGCTTGAAGCCGGCCGCGGTCGCGAGCTCGTCGATGCCTTGCAGGCAGTCGGCGAACACGGGGTTCGACAGCGTCGGCACGACGACGCCGACGAGCCGCGTGCGTTCGCCGCGCAGTTGCCGACCGAGCGGGCTCGGGCGGAACTGCAGCGTGTCGATCGCGGTGCGGATCGTCTGCAGCGTGGCGGGGCTGACGGTATGCGGTGCGTTGATCGCGCGTGAGACGGTGGCGATCGAGAAGCCCGCGAGGGCAGCGACATCCTTGATGGTCGAGGTCATTAAGTAGCGCGATGTAAACGTTTTCGGCAGGGAAATTATCGAAAACGTTTGTGACTTCGCGATGACGCACGCGACGCTTGTTTCGCAAAAAAGCACGATACAAACGTCAGACGGTTGGGACCGTCCGACAAGGCGGACTCGATTGTATCGGCGGATGTTGCGGCGCGGGACGAAATCGCATGCAGTGTCGTATCGGCGCTGATTACACTGAATGAGTGCGTGCGATGCGGCGGTGCGTCGACGGGTGATGGGGCGCGCAGGTTCGCTGCGTCCCGATGCATCTCGCCGGAATAAGGGAACGCATGCACAAGCAATGGTAGAATCCCGTCCGCCCTCTTGCCGGGGTGATGAAATTGGTAAACATAGCGGACTTAAACGATTGAGTGCCCGGCCGGAAACGGTCGGTGCAGAACCCTTCAAATTCGGCGAAACCCCTGATGCGCGCATCGAGGCAACGCCGAGCCAAGCCTCGCGGCACCCGCGAGGAAGGTGTAGAGACTAGACGGGGGGCGCCTAAGGCGCATGGGCGGCGGTCACGCCCGCGCGCGACGGCGAAGGCATAGTCCAGCGCACGAACGGCATCGCCCACGCGACGCCGGCTTTGAAAGAAGCAGTGTGACGAAAATCCGCCGCCTTGATTGGCTTGCCGGTTCAAGTCCGGTCCCCGGCACCACATATACTCCCAAGCAATCCTATGGTTGGCAAAAAATCCCTGCGAGTCAAGGACTTACGGGGATTTTTGGTGCCGGCGCTGCCCATCCTTTCCCATTGACAC
Organism: Burkholderia sp. BKH01; assembly: GCF_025685725.1. Lineage (NCBI taxonomy): Bacteria > Pseudomonadati > Pseudomonadota > Betaproteobacteria > Burkholderiales > Burkholderiaceae > Burkholderia > Burkholderia sp. BKH01. Next base: position 6,743 of record NZ_JAOTQT010000019.1, read on the forward strand.
CCACGGAATCGGGGGCATCGTAGAGGGCAGTTTTCCTGATCTGGGGCATCGAAATGCCCCCATGGTACGACCAAGCGTGCCCCTGCTGGCGGGAAATGTGGCACCACTGATCGCTAGGGGCGCTCCTTGCGGAACATCCCCTTGAAGGAAAATCCCCAGTCGCACTGCACCTCCTTGAGGCGCAGGCCGGCGGCCTTTGCTGATCGCTCATAGATCCCGTGCGGGAACACCTGTTCGTTGACTCCTGACGAGATGAGATTCTTGGTGAATTCATCGTAGGCGACGCCGACCGGCTCGCACAAAATGAACAACTGGCCGGCAGGCTTCAGGACTCGTGTGATTTCACTGAAAATCGCATGCAGGTCTTCGAAGTGATGGATCGCGCGGGATACAAAAACGACATCAACGGAACCGGCATTGATGGGCATCCTGTTCGCATCGAATCGCGCCTGTATGGTTTCCGGGTGCCCGCATCGCCGCGCCAGAAGGTCCGCAATCCGCAGGAGTCGAATCGAAACGTCGCTGTTGATGAACGTGCCGGGCCAATATCGACCCGTTTCCGATTCGCGGAAGCTTGGACGAATGCCACCTGCGATCTCTAGGGCCGTTCCGTTTCTATCGAGCTCGAGGTTTTGATCCACGAACTGGGCCGCCAACTTGCCATCGAACGCTTCGGAGAATTGATGCCCCCTCGACATATCGGGGTAGACGGGTCCAGCCTTCCTGCTGACGAGCATTTCTGAGCTGATGGTTCGCTCGTCGTGCCAGCGCTTGTGTTCTTGGAGAACGGTCACGTCCAGGGTATAGCGCCCCTCGTTCTGAGGGGCGGTTATCGCGAACGGAACGGTTACCGATTGATGCGGTTTGATCGCGACAGGGATCGATGTTCGATTGCCTTCGAAGATTTCCATCTCACCATTGCGACGCCAGTGATAGCTCACTACGACGGCATTTTCCCCATTCGAATCGACGGGGAATTCACCGTTGTTGATGATGCGTATTGCTCCATGGAAAAATTCGCCCAAGCCAGCGGCATCCGGAAGATAGAGCGGCCCGAGAGTTACTTTTGGATAGAAATTGGAGATATTGAACCGATCCAAGAAAAGGTTCTCTTCAGCATCGAAAAATGGATTCCCGATTGGCGAGACAGGTTCCAGAGCCGCCCTGATCGCAAGAAGGTCGTCGCCGCCTCCAGGCAAGCCCAGATTCGCTATCAGTGCGCGCTCGCATTCCGAGACATCGACGTGATTCCATTTGGATTCGCGCGCTCGGGGAAGGATATCGACGACACCGGCATGTTTGTGGGTCTGCCAATCGCATGCGCTACAGACAATGCGATCTGTTTGGGGCAGTAAGCGACCCGCACATTCTGGGCAAGCGAATACTTCTGATGCGAGTTGCATAGACTTAGCCTCTGCACTCAGGAATGTGGGCGAAAGTGTACTGCAGTTCATATGTTCTATAGCAACGTCTTTCGAATAGAGCTTCATCAGCACAAACAACACAGCCGCCCATCGAGGCGGCATTTTCATTTTGGGGATCACCTGTGGCGAGTCACGACGATATGCAAGGCGATATTGCTGAGAACGAGCAGCGCATCGCGGTCCACGAGGCGGTATGTGCGGAACGCAACCAAGGCATCCGCTTATCGCCTTCGCAGCGGCGATAAGCGGATGCAGCGCATCGAGTACATCCTCTACTTCCTCGCCGCTGCGGTGCTGGTCGGCCCGGCGAATGCGATGACGCTGCTTGAGGTGGTTTTCAAATGAACCTGACGGCGCCCATCGTAGCCGCCAGCTGCGGCGCGCCGCCGGCGCTCGCTGCGCAGTGGCTCGCGCCGCTGCAAGACGCATGTGCCGCGCGGCAGATCAACACGCCGCTGCGCGCGGCCGCGTTTCTGGCGACCGTCGGCGTCGAGAGCGCGCGCCTGACCGCCGTCGTCGAGAACCTGAGCTACAGCGCGGAAGGGCTGCTCGCGACGTTCCCGACGTACTTCGACGAAGGCGAGGCGCAGCAGTACGCGCGCCGGCCGCCGGCCATTGCGAACCGCGTCTACGCCGGCCGGTACGGAAACGGCGACGAAGCGAGTGGCGACGGCTGGCGGTATCGCGGCCGCGGCCTGATGCAGATCACGTTCCACGACAACTACCAGCTCTGCGCCGTGGCGCTCGGCCTGCCGCTCGTGCAGCAGCCGGACCTGCTCGCCGTTCCGGCGAATGCTGCTGCGTCGGCCGCCTGGAGGTGGGCCGCGCACGGCCTGAACGCGCTGGCCGACGCCGGCGCGATCCAGCAGATCGGCCGCGCGGCGTTTCCGTTCCCGAACCTCGCGGACCATGCGATTGCGCGGGTGGTCGGGGCGCTAGCACCGCAGATCGCAACTGCGTAATCGTCGCGGTGCCGGATATCACTTCCTGATCACGCCTTGAACCTGCGATGCCGGACAGGGCGCTTCGGGTGCTTCGCATGGACGCAATACCGGGCCAGTTTGGCCGCCGGCCGTCGCATTACGTGCTACCAGAGGCCCAGGATCGTCTTCACCCCCGCACGCGGCGATCGAAGCGACACGCGCTCGATCGACATTCCATCCGACCTTGGCTACCGCTCGCTGCAGTGCGGAATGCCGGCGCCGTCCGGCGCACCCGATCTCGGCTTCGGCTTCGGCTTTGGCATCGATCGCGGCGGCGTCCGCGAATCCTCGTCAGGCTCCGTTCGCACGAGCACGGTCACGCGTTGCGGCCAGCCGCGACAGGCACGCCATCCCGCCGTCCCCCCATCCCGCGCCTATCATGGCAAATATGCTCACCGCGATCGAGCGGGTTGGTCATCGACGGCCGGCGCGGCATTGCATAGATTTCCAAGGTTGGCGTGCTTATCCGCGCGCCAGCCCGCGCGCAGGCCGGCAACCGGCCGCGCGCGCCTATCAGCGTGAGACACAATCGAGCGTGGAGACGACACGATGAGCCTGTCAGAGCCATTGCGTCTGCATGTGCCGGAGCCCACCGGGCGCCCGGGCTGCAAGACGGACTTTTCCTATCTGCATCTATCGCCGGCCGGCGCGGTCCGCCGCCCGCCGATCGACGTTGCCCCGGCGGACACCGCCAATCTCGCCCGCAGCCTCGTGCGCGTGCTCGACGACAGCGGCAAGGCCGTCGGCCCGTGGGTGCCGGACCTCGACGATGCGCGCCTGATTGCCGGGCTGCGCGCGATGCTCAAGACCCGCATTTTCGACGCGCGCATGATGATCGCGCAGCGCCAGAAGAAAATCTCGTTCTACATGCTGAGCCTCGGCGAAGAAGCGATCGGCACCGCGCACGCGATGGCGCTGCGCGACGGCGACATGTGCTTCCCGACCTACCGGCAGCAGAGCATCCTGATCGCGCGCGACGTGCCGCTCGAGCGAATGATCTGCCAGCTCATGTCGAACGAAGGCGACCCGCTGAAAGGGCGCCAGCTCCCCGTGATGTACTCGGATCGCGACGCGGGCTTTTTCTCGATTTCCGGCAATCTCGCGACGCAGTTCATCCAGGCGGTCGGCTGGGGGATGGCGTCGGCGATCAAGGGCGACACGAAGATCGCGTCCGCGTGGATCGGCGACGGCGCGACGGCCGAATCCGACTTCCACACCGCGCTCACGTTCGCGCACGTGTACCGCGCGCCGGTCGTGCTGAACGTCGTCAACAACCAGTGGGCGATCTCGACGTTCCAGGCGATCGCGGGCGGCGAAGGCACGACGTTCGCGGGGCGCGGCGTCGGCTGCGGGATCGCGTCGCTGCGTGTCGACGGCAACGACTTCCTCGCGATCTACGCGGCGTCGAGCTGGGCGGCCGAACGCGCGCGCCGCAATCTCGGCCCGACGCTGATCGAATGGGTGACCTATCGCGCGGGCGCGCATTCGACGTCGGACGACCCAACCAAGTACCGGCCGAGCGACGACTGGTCGCATTTCCCGCTCGGCGATCCGATCGCCCGCTTCAAGCGCCACCTGATCGTCAAGGGCATCTGGTCCGACAGCGCGCACGACGCGCTGACGGCCGAGCTCGAGGCCGAGGTGATCGCCGCGCAGAAGGAAGCGGAGAAATACGGAACGCTGGCCGACGACCGGATTCCGTCGCCGGCCTCGATGTTCGACGACGTGTACAAGGAGCTGCCCGCGCATCTGCGCCGTCAGCGCCAGGAACTGGGAGTGTGACCATGGCGCAACTCGAGACCGGCACGGCGACGCAGCCGATGACGATGATCCAGGCGCTGCGCTCGGCGATGGACGTGATGCTCGGGCGCGACGGCGACGTGGTCGTGTTCGGGCAGGACGTCGGCTATTTCGGCGGCGTGTTCCGCTGCACCGAAGGACTGCAGAACAAATACGGCAAGTCGCGCGTGTTCGATACACCGATCTCGGAAAGCGGGATCGTCGGCGTGGCGGTGGGGATGGGCGCGTACGGGCTGCGCCCGGTGTGCGAGATCCAGTTCGCCGACTATTTCTACCCGGCATCCGACCAGATCGTGTCGGAAGGCGCGCGGCTGCGCTATCGCTCGGCCGGCCAGTTCATCGCGCCGATGACGATCCGGATGCCGTGCGGCGGCGGCATCTACGGCGGCCAGACGCACAGCCAGAGCCCGGAGGCGATGTTCACGCAGGTGTGCGGGCTGCGCACGGTGATGCCGTCGAATCCGTACGACGCGAAAGGGCTGCTGATCGCGTCGATCGAGAACGACGATCCGGTGATCTTCCTCGAGCCGAAACGGCTGTACAACGGGCCGTTCGACGGCCATCACGAACGGCCCGTCACGTCGTGGCTCAAGCATCCGGCGAGCGCGGTGCCCGAGGGCTACTACACGGTGCCGCTCGATACGGCCGCCGTGGTGCGGCCCGGCAACGACGTGACGGTGCTGACGTACGGCACGACGGTGCACGTATCGCTCGCCGCGGCCGAGGAGACGGGCATCGACGCGGAGGTGATCGACCTGCGCACGCTGTGGCCGCTCGACCTCGACACGATCGTCGCGTCGGTGCGCAAGACCGGGCGCTGCGTCGTGGTGCACGAGGCGACGCGCACCTGCGGTTATGGCGCGGAACTGGTGTCGCTGGTGCAGGAACACTGCTTTTACCACCTCGAGGCGCCGATCGAGCGCACGACGGGCTGGGACACGCCGTATCCGCATGCGCAGGAATGGGCGTACTTTCCGGGCCCGGCCCGGGTCGGTGAAGCGTTGCGACGCGTGATGGAGGCGTGAGATGGGGATTCATGTCATCAAGATGCCGGACATCGGCGAAGGGATCGCAGAGGTCGAGCTGGTGGCCTGGCATGTGGAAGTCGGACAGACGATCAACGAAGACCAGCCGCTCGCCGACGTGATGACCGACAAGGCGGCGGTCGAGATTCCGTCGCCGGTGTCGGGCAAGGTGCTCGAGCTCGGCGGCAGGATCGGCGAGATGATGGCGGTCGGCAGCGAACTGATTCGGCTCGAGGTCGAAGGCGATGGCAACCTGAAGCAGGGTGCGCCGGCGCGCGACGCGAAGGCCGAAGCGGCGCCGGTTCAGGCCGCAGTGGCTGCGAAGTCGGCGCCCGTGGCCGACGCGCCGGCTGAAGCGCCTGTGGCAGCTGCGGCGCCGGATCGTGCGCCGAACCGCGCTCCCGCGGAGCCGCGTCGTGCGGAACGTGCCGAACCTGCGGCGGCGCCGCGCGCGGCGCTCGCGCCGGGCGAACGGCCGCTCGCGTCGCCCGCCGTGCGTCAGCGCGCGTGGGACATGGGCATCGAGTTGCGCTATGTGCACGGCACGGGCGAAGCAGGGCGGATCCTGCACGCGGATCTCGATGCATACGCGAAGACGAGCGGCGGTGCGGCGCGCGCGTCGCAAGCGCACGGCTACGAAGAACGCAACGACGAAACCGACGTGCCGGTGATCGGCCTGCGGCGCGCGATCGCGCGCAAGATGCAGGAAGCGAAGCGCCGCATTCCGCACTTCAGCTACGTCGAGGAAATCGACGTCACCGAGCTCGAATCGTTGCGCGCGGACTTGAACCGCCGCTACGGCGATACGCGCGGCCGGCTTACGCCGCTGCCGCTGCTGATCCGCGCGATGGTGATCGCGCTGCGCGACTTCCCGCAGATCAACGCGCGCTTCGACGACGAAGCGGGCGTCGTCACGCGCTACGGCGCGGTGCACATGGGCGTCGCGACGCAAACGGACGGTGGCCTCACGGTGCCCGTGCTTCGTCATGCGGAAGCGCGCGATGTGTGGTCGATCTCGGCCGAAATCGCGCGGCTTGCCGACGCGGTGCGTGCGAACCGCGCGCAGCGCGACGAGTTGAGCGGCTCGACGATCACGATCTCGAGCCTCGGCGCGCTCGGCGGCATCGTGTCGACGCCGGTCATCAATCATCCCGAGGTCGGCATCGTCGGCGTGAACCGGATCGTCGAGCGGCCGATGATCCGCGACGGCGCGGTCGTCGCGCGCAAGATGATGAACCTGTCGTCGTCGTTCGACCATCGCGTCGTCGACGGCGCGGACGCGGCCGAATTCATCCAGGCCGTGCGCGGGGTGCTCGAGCGCCCGGCACTGCTGTTCGTGGAGTGACGCCGATGAAAAACGAACACACCACGCTGCTCGTGATCGGCGGCGGCCCGGGCGGCTACGTCGCCGCGATCCGCGCCGGCCAGCTCGGCATTCCGACCGTGCTGGTCGAGCGCGACCGGCTCGGCGGTACCTGCCTGAACATCGGCTGCATTCCGTCGAAGGCGCTGATCCACGTGGCCGACGCATTCGAACAGGCCCGCGGCCAGGCCGGCGAAGGGGCGCTCGGGATCCGCGTGCGCACGCCCGAGATCGACATCGCGCAAAGCGTCGCGTGGAAGGACGGTATCGTCGACCGGCTGACGCGCGGCGTCGGCGCGCTGCTCAAGAAGAACGGCGTGCGCGTGCTGCACGGCGACGCACGCGTGATCGACGGCAAGACCGTCGAAGTCGTCGCCGGCGGCCACACGGTGCACATCGGATGCGAACACCTGTTGCTCGCGACCGGCTCCGAACCGGTCGAACTGCCGTCGATGCCGTTCGGCGGGCATGTCGTGTCGTCCACCGAGGTGCTGTCGCCCGCGACGTTGCCGAAGCGGCTGGTCGTCGTCGGAGCCGGGTATATCGGGCTCGAACTCGGGATCGTCTATCGCAAGCTCGGTGTCGACGTCAGCGTCGTCGAAGCAGCGGAACGCGTGTTGCCCGCCTACGATGCCGAACTCGCGAGGCCGGTTGCCGATTCGCTCGCGCGGCTCGGCGTCGGGCTGTGGCTCGGCCACAAGGTGCTCGGGCTCGCGGAGGACGGCGCGGTGCGCGTGCAGGCGGCCGATGGCGCCGAACGGACGCTGCCGGCCGATCGTGTGCTGGTTGCGGTCGGCCGCCGGCCGCGCGTCGACGGCTTCGGGCTCGAAGCGCTGCCGCTCGATCGCAACGGCCGTGCGCTGCGGATCGACGACGAATGCCGCACGTCGATGCACAACGTGTGGGCGATCGGCGACGTCGCCGGCGAACCGATGCTTGCGCATCGCGCGATGGCGCAGGGCGAGATGGTGGCCGAGCTGATCGCCGGCCGGCGCCGCAAGTTCATGCCGGCGTCGATCCCGGCCGTGTGCTTCACCGATCCCGAGATCGTGACGGCCGGCTGGTCGCCGGACGACGCACGCGCGGCCGGCGTCGATTGTCTGAGCGCGTCGTTTCCGTTCGCGGCGAACGGGCGCGCGATGACGCTGCAGGCAACCGACGGCTTCGTGCGCGTCGTCGCGCGACGCGACAACCACCTGATCGTCGGCTGGCAGGCCGTCGGGCGCGGCGTGTCGGAGCTGGCTGCCGCGTTCTCGCAGTCGCTGGAGATGGGCGCACGGCTGGAAGACGTCGGCGGCACGATCCACGCGCATCCGACGCTGGGCGAAGTGCTGCAGGAAGCGGCATTGCGAGCGCTGGGGCACGCGTTGCATGTTTGACGTGTGATCGTCGAACGGAGCCGTGGGTGCGCAACGCGCATCGGCGGCCTTCCGATTGTCCGTTTGCTGCGAGCCTGCGCCGGTTCCCGCGCCGAAGCCGATCTGAATCGGCCGCCCGGCAAAGTGCGTAGACTTGACGCATGGACTGGTCCGAAGCCCGCAGCATGACGCGACCGATTCGAGCTATGCAATGAGTTCGGCTGGTAATTTTTCGAGATGTGGGAAGGTTGTCGGCGCCACGCTGGTCGCCCATCATGTCGGTAGCCGGAAACCGGGCCGCTCCCGGCCCGCCAACGCAGGCTCCACACGGAAGAACCGGACATGAAACTGCTGCTCGTCGGCGCGACCGGACTCGTCGGGCGCCACGTCCTCGAAGTCGCGCTTGCCGATCCGCGGGTCGATCACGTGGTCGTCCTCGCGCGCCGGCCGTTGTCGCCGCATCCGAAGATGCGCGCGCTGGAGGTCGACTTCGATCATCTGCCTGACACGGCCGACTGGTGGCAGGCCGATGCGGTGATCTGCACGCTCGGCACCACGATGCGCGCCGCCGGCTCGCAGGCGGCATTCCGGCGCGTCGATCACGACTATCCGCTGGCGGTCGCGCGGCTCGCCCACCGGCACGGCACGCCGGCCTACGTCCTGAATTCGGCACTGGGCGCGGATCCTGCGTCGCGCATCTTCTACAACCGCGTCAAGGGCGAGGTCGAACGGGCGCTCGCCGGCGTCGGGTTCGCATCGCTCACTTATGTGCGGCCGGGCGTGATCGGCGGCAGCCGCGACGAATTCAGGCTCGGCGAGCGGTTGCTGGTGTTCGCGTTGAACGTCGCCCGCCCCGTGTTGCCGGCGAAGTGGCGCGTGAATCCCGCGTCACGAATTGCGCGCGCGCTGGTCGACGCCGCGATCGATGCGCGGCCGGGTGTGCAGGTCGTCGCATCGGATCGGCTCGGTTGACGCGGGGCGCGCGGCGAACCGGCGGCGCCGCCGTGCGGCACGCACCGGCTATTGGCCCGCGAAACCGTCGAGTTCGCGGAACTGTTCGGCGAGCGCTGCCGTGAATGCGTCCAGCGCTTCGCTGCCGTCGCAGTTCCTCGGCGTCGCGAGCTGGAATTCGACCGTATGGCTCAACTTGCTCGCGAGCAGCCTGCGCATCTTCCCGGCCGCGACCCACGGCGCCGCGACGTGGTCGGGCAGGAAGCCGACGTGCGCGCCGGACAGGATGAAGATTACGTCGGCATCGACGTTTTCCGAGAACGCGGTCGGCTGCGCGTTGCGCAGCGCCGCACCCGACGTATTCGTCTTGTAGAGCCGTGCGACATTGCTCGCGTGCGCGATGTCGCCGACCGACACGGTCCGTTTCGCAAACAGCGGATGCCGGGCGCCGCAGTGGAGCGACTGGTGTTCGACGAACAGCGGCGCGTAGTGCAGGCCGGCCTGGTGGCCGGAAAAGTAGCCGATCGCGAGTTGCAGTTCGCCTTTCAGCAGCCCGCGCTCCAGTTCGTCGGGCGCGACCGCGATCATCTCGATCAGCACGTCCGGCGCCTGTTCGCGAAAGCGGCCGACGGCCGCCGCGATCGCTTCGATGATGTCCGGCGCGAGCCGCTCGGACAGGCCGATGCGCAACTCGCCGAGCAACGTGCCCGACACGTGCTGCGTATCGCGCGTGAACACGTCCATCGCCTGCAGGAGCCGCCGCGTCGACTGCAGCACGCGTTCGCCCTTCGGCGTCAGCCGGAACCCGCTTTTGCCGCGGTCGCACAGCCGGAACCCCAGGCGCGTCTCGAGCTTGGCCATCTGCGTGCTGATCGTCGAAGGCGCCATCCCGAGCGTGCCCTGTGCGGCGCTGAAGCCGCCGCTTTCGACGATCGTCAGGAATAGACGCAGCAACTGCAAATCCATGTCTCTCAGTCGGGTCAGCATGGCGATACATCGCGTTTTGTGAAGTCGGCTTATGTTAGTTCATATTTTTCGTTGGATGCGCTGACGGCAGAATCGGGCACGAGGTCGCCAGCCGCGCGGCCGCGTTCCCCTTCAGCCAGGAATCCGACGATGAGCCACAACGATCTCGCGTTCACGCGCGACAGCCTCTACGGCACGCAGGCCGAACCGACATTCGCGGGCGCGACGAGCTTCATGCGCCGGCGTTTCAGCCGCGATCTCGACGGCGTCGACCTTGCGATCACGGGCGTGCCGTTCGACGCCGCGGCATCGCACCGGCCCGGCACGCGCTTCGGCCCGCGCGGGTTGCGGATCGCATCGACGGGCATCGCGTGGGAGCGCCCGTGGCCGTGGTCATTCGATCCGTTCGACGTGCTGGCCGCGGTCGACTATGGCGATTGCGCGTTCGATCTCGGGCAACCCGAATCGGTGCCGGGTGCGATCGAGCGCCATGCCGATGCGATCCTCGCGCGCGGCTGCGCGATGCTGACGCTCGGCGGCGATCACTTCATCGCGTATCCGCTGCTGAAGGCACATGCGAAGGTGCACGGGCCGCTGTCGCTCGTGCATTTCGATGCGCATACCGACACGTGGCCCGACCGCGATGTGAAGCGCATCGATCACGGGACGATGTTCTATCACGCGGCGCGCGAAGGGTGGGTCGTGCCCGAACGGTCGGCGCAGATCGGCATTCGGACCACCAACGACGAGCCGATGGGATTCGACATCCAGGATGCGCGCGGCGTGCATGCGTCGACACCCGCCGCGGTCGCCGCGCGCATTCGCGAGCGCGTCGGCGATCATCCCGTGTACCTGACGTTCGACATCGACTGCCTCGATCCGGCGTTCGCGCCGGGCACCGGTACGCCGGTTTCAGGCGGGCTGTCGAGTCACCAGGCGTTCGAGATCCTGCGTCACCTGGAAGGCATCAACCTGATCGGCATGGATGTGGTCGAGGTGTCGCCGCCGTATGATCATGCGGAAATCACGTCGCTGGCGGGCGCGACGATCGCGCTGGAACTGATCTGCCTGTATGCATCGCGCCGGCGGCAGAAAAAGGAAGATTCGGTCGATGGATGAAATCACCTGGCGCAGGGCCGTTCCCGACGACGCGGCCGCGTGCATCGCGCTGCGCGGCAAGACGCGCGAATCCGCGTTCACCGACGCGCAGTTGCGCGAACCCGGCATCACCGCCGAGAGCTGGGGCGACGGGATACGCGCCGGCCGAATCCCGGCGCATCGTCGATTCGTAAAACTGTTTCGTCATACAAAGCGATGGCACGCTTGCGGCCCGCGCGCTGACCTACGATGGAGACATTGCTTTCATCGTCCTCCGAACCGTGTGCACCCACTACCGCGCCCCCGGTGAAGACCCGGGCATCAGCGAGCTGAAGATCGGCATCGGCGATCTGTACCGCCGCGACCCGTGGGCACCCGACGTGTATCCCGACTACGCGGCGCCGATCGCGTGCGCCGACGGCGACGGCCTCGCGGTCGCGGCGGCCGTGTTCGGCTTCTGGCCGAAATTCATGCAGCCCGAGCGGCTCGACGAGAACGGCCGGAAAAGAAAGAAGCTCGATACGATGAACGCTCGCGCGGAAACGGTCGGCTCGTCGCGGCTCTACGGTAGTGCGTGGCGCAACGGCCAGCGCTGCCTGATTCCGGCGCGGTGGATCTGCGAGCCGTGTTACGAAACCGGCCGCAACGTGTGGCAGCGGATCGGCGTCGACGGCTGGCAACCGTACTGTGTCGCCGGCATCTGGCGGCGCTACGAAGGCGACGACGGCCGCGAATGCATCGGCATGGCGATGCTCACGGTGAATGCCGACGATCATCCGGTGTTCGCGCGGATGCATCGGCCCGGCGACGAGAAGCGGGGCGTCGTGATCCTGCGGCGCGACGACTACGACGAATGGCTGCATGCGCGCGGCATCGAAGCCGCGCGGCGCATGCTGAACCTGCTCCCCGCAGGCGACATGACGGCCGCGCCCGATCAGGCACCTCCCGCGAGCGCCTGACCTTTCATTTTTCCGACGTCCGACTTGCAATCAAACCCGTCGGACGCGTCCCGATCGTTCGGACAATTTCCAAAATTTGCCGATTCCGGGTAATCACCGATATCTCGCAAGTTGTATATACAAGATCATCCGCTGGCAATGTCGGCACACGTCGTGCCGCTTGCGCGCCAGCGTGCAAACCGTGCGTGCGTGGCGCATGCCGGCGATCCACGGCGCCCCGCATCCGAAGAGCCGAAAGGGCGGCTCGCACGTTGCCTGTCTCTTTCAAACCATTTGCGATCCTGAGTATTTTGGAGATTTCCCCCGTGTCAACGAATTCCAGTGGAAAAGCCGGCGCCCTGATCGAGGTTCGCTCGATCGACTTCATTCCCGATGCCGAGCGCCACGGCGGCCTGCTGAGCCAGTTCACGCTGTGGCTGTCGGCGAACATGCAGATCACGGCGATCGTCACGGGCGCGCTCGCGGTCGTGCTCGGCGGCGACGTGTTCTGGTCGCTGGTCGCGCTGCTGCTCGGCCAGCTCGTCGGCGGCGCGGTGATGGCGCTGCATGGCGCGCAAGGGCCGCAGCTCGGGCTGCCGCAGATGATCTCGAGCCGCGTGCAGTTCGGCGTGTACGGCGCGATGATCCCGATCGTGCTCGTGTGCCTGATGTATATCGGCTTTTCCGCAAGCGGCTCGGTGCTGGCCGGGCAGGCCGTCGCGCAACTGCTGCACGTCGACGACGCGGCCGGCATCCTGCTGTTCGCGGCCGTGATCGTCGTGCTGACCGTGTTCGGCTATCGGGCGATCCACTTCGTCGGCCGGATCGCGAGCGTGGTCGGCATCGTCGCGTTCGTCTACATGTTCTCGCAACTGTTCGCGAACCACGACGTCGGCGCGCTGCTCGCGAACCGGCATTTCTCGCTTGCAAGCTTCCTGCTGTCGATGTCGCTGTCGGCGTCGTGGCAGATCGCGTTCGGCCCGTACGTCGCCGACTATTCGCGCTACCTGCCGCGCTCGACGTCGTCGGTCGCGACGTTTCTCGCGGTCGGCCTGGGCTCGGTGATCGGCGCGCAGGCGGCAATGGTGTTCGGCGTGTTCGCGGCCGCGCTGGCCGGCAGCCAGTTCGCGCACCATGAAGTCGCGTATATCGTCGGTCTCGGCTCGACGGGCGCCGTGGCCGCGCTGCTGTACTTCAGCATCGCGTTCGGCAAGGTGACGGTGACGGCGCTCAACGCGTACGGCAGCTTCATGTCGATGGCGACGATCGTCAGCGGCTTTCGCGGCAAGGGTGCCGTGTCGTCGAAGAGCCGCCTCGTGTACATCTTCGGGATGATCTGCGTGTCGACGCTGATCGCGCTCGCGGGCCGCCATTCGTTCCTGAAGGAATTCACCGCGTTCATCCTGTTCCTGCTCGCGTTCTTCACGCCGTGGAGCGCGATCAACCTGGTCGACTACTACTGCTTCACGCGCTCGCGCTACGACGTGCCGGCGCTGTCCGATCCGGATGGCCGCTACGGCCGCTGGAACGCGATGGCGATCACGATCTACTTGGTCGGCATCCTCGTGCAGTTGCCGTTCATGTCGACGCACATCTACACGGGGCCGCTCGTCGACGCGCTCGGCGGCACCGACATCTCGTGGATCCTCGGCCTGATCGTGCCGGCCGTGCTGTATTACATCGGTGCGCGCGCGTCGCGTCGCAGCATCCCCGAACGCCTGATCCTGCCGCTCGAACGCGGCGAAGTTCACCACTGACGACACGCATCGCGCATCGGGCCGGCCGGCGGCCGGCCTGAGCAGCATGTCGCGTCGGTCCCGGCGTTGCCAGCGCCGGTGGTCCACATATTTCCTGTCTTGCGATGCCGGTGCGGCACGATTGCCGCGCCCGGCATCGTCTCATTCTCTTTTAATCAAATAGTATGACTAAACAAATGAAATGCCGTGCGAGCGCTTCGCCGGTACGGCCGCCGCATGCCGTTCTTCGGATGACGGTCGCAGCCGTGTGTCTTGGCGGCTCGGGCGCCGCGCTCGCGCAGGACGGCGTCACGCTGTATGGCGTGATCGACGAATTCGCGCAGTACGTGAATACCGGCAACGGCTATACGGCGGCGATCGGCTCGGGTGGCCAGTGGGGCAGCCGGTTCGGGCTGAAGGGCGGCGAGGATATCGGCGGCGGGCAGAAAATCGAGTTCGCGCTGGAAAACGGCTTCAACCCGAACGACGGCTCGTTGGCGAGTTCGGGCAGCATGTTCAACCGGCAGGCGTGGGTCGGCGTCGCGGGGCAGTGGGGCAAGGTGCGCGCGGGCCGGCAGAATTCGCCGCTGTTCAACGACCAGGGCGGGCAGGATGCGTTCGGAGGCGTCACGCAGGCGTCCGGCATGGACAACCTGACCGTGTTCGCGTTTCGCACCAGCAATACGCTGTCGTACCAGAGCCCGGAGATCGCGGGCTTCCAGGGCGGGCTGTATTTCGGGTTCGGCGATGCGGGCGGTGCGCGCTCGGCGGGCTCCAGCCAGCAGTTCGACCTGACCTACGAACACGGGCCGTTCGCGGCGTTCGTCGCGGGCCAGTGGCTGAAGAACGCGACGGCGACCACGACCGATCGTACGATCATGGCCGGCGCATCGTATGCGATCGGCAAAGCGACGGTCTACGGCGGTTTCTCCGCGGTGAAGTGGGCCGACCTCGGAATCGATTCGCGCGTGTACGGGCTGTCGGTCAAATACCAGTTCAACCCGGCGAACTATGTCGCGCTCGGTTACGCGTATCTGCACGACCAGTCGTCGCAGGGCAACAACGCGGACCAGCTCGGGCTGATGTACGAATACGACCTGTCGAAGCGCACGAGCTTCTACGGCGCGCTGTCGTACCTGCGCAACCGCAACCAGGCCGGCTACACGCTCGCCGGCGCGGCGAATCCCGGCTTGCCGCTCGCGTATCCGGGCGCGAATGCGCGCGGCGTGCAGCTCGGCATCGTGCATCGCTTCTGATGTCGTCGACGCGCCGGGCCGTGTGCGCCCGGCGCTTTCTCCGCGCGCGTTCGCGCCGCTACTTCCCCAGCCGCTCCGCGAGCGAATAGCGCTGCATGCAGCGCTCCATCGCGTCGAGAAACGCGTGCTCGGCCGCGTTCATCTTGCGGTCGCGATGCCACAGCAGGAACACGTCGACATCGACGAGCCCGTCGTCTGGCGGCAGCCGCCACAGCCGCTGCTGCGCGATGTCGTCGCGCACGATGTGCTCGGGCAGGCAGCCGATCCCGTAGCCCGCGAAGATCAGCCGCCGCACTTCCTCGAGGCTCGGCGACGACGCGACGATGCGCCCCGTGAAGCCCTTCTGGTCGCGGAACACGGTGAGCGGCGACAGGCTGTCGCCGATCTGGTCGCTCGTGAACGACACGAAATTCTCCGCGAGCAGATCGTCCATCCGCAGTTGCGTCTGCCCGAACAGCCGGTGATGGCGGCCGCAGTAGATCGCATAACGCTGGCGCAGGAAGCAGCGCATCTCCAGCTTGTCGTGCGGCGTGCGGCACAGGCCGAGCCCGGCCGTGGCCGTCTTCTGCAGCAGCGACGAAAGAATGTCCGACGAGCGCATCACTTCGATCTGCAGGTCGATGCGCGGATACGCGCGATGGAATTCCGCGAGGAATTCGTCGTAGACGGGCGATTCGATGCGGCTCACCGTCAGCAGCCGGATCGAACCGGTCAGGTCGGCCGTGCTGTCGTCGATTTCCGTTTCGAGGCGCGAGATGCCGCCGTAGATGTCGCTTGCGATCCGGTACACGGCTTCGCCGGCCGGCGTCGGCGCGAAGTGCGCGCCACGCCGCTCGATCAGCCGGCGCTCGAGCGTGTCCTCGAGCCGCCGCAATGCCTGGCTCACGGCCGGCTGCGTCACGTGCAGGCGCGCGGCCGCGCGGCTCACGCTGCGCTCCTGCATGATCACCAGGTAGGTGCGCAGCAGGTTCCAGTCGAGACGGTCGTTCAGGAACGGGGCGAGGTCGGGGCGCATCGGGTCTCCGGGCGAGGCGTCGAGTCGGACATTAGTTGAATTTATACAGCGAATAATAACTTGAAATTTGACTAATGATTTGCGGTCGCCGATAAAGAAGGGGCGCCGCAGCGTGCGGCGCGAGGCCGCGACAGACGGCCGTCACCACGATATTGCGCGTCGCCCGCAACGCGGCGCGCGTCAGGAGCCCGCATGACCCAGTCCCTTCCTTCCGCCCGCCAGCCGGGACGCGCCGCGACGGCCGCGTTCATCGGCACGATGATCGAGTGGTACGACTTCTACATCTACGCGACCGCCGCCGCACTCGTGTTCGGCGAACTCTATTTCCCGTCGCACGACCCGTTCGTCAGCACGATGGCGTCGTTCGCGACGTTCGCGGTCGGCTTCTTCGCGCGGCCGCTCGGCGGCGTCATCTTCGGCCATCTCGGCGACCGCATCGGCCGCAAGAAGGCGCTGATGACGACGCTGATGATGATGGGCGTCGCGACCGTCTGCGTCGGGCTGCTGCCCGACTATTCGAAGGTCGGCATGCTCGCGCCGGTGCTGCTCGTCGTGCTGCGCGTCGTGCAGGGGATCGCGGTCGGCGGCGAATGGGGCGGCGCGGTGCTGATGGCGGGCGAGCACGCGCCGCAGGGGCGCCGCACGTTCTTCGCGTCGTTCGCGCAGCTCGGCAGCCCGGCCGGGCTGATCCTGTCGCTGATCGCGTTCCGCGCGGTCACGTCGATGGACAAGGCCGACTTCCTCGCATGGGGCTGGCGCCTGCCGTTTCTCGCGAGCGCGGTGCTGCTCGTGGTCGGCATCCTGATCCGGCTCGGCGTGAACGAGTCGCCGGAATTCGCACGCGTGAAGGAAGCGAACCGCACGGTGAAGCTGCCGGTCGCCGAAGTGTTCCGTTCCGCGTCGGGGCTCGTGGCCCTGTGCATCGGCGCGAACACGATCGGGATCGCGGGCGTCTATTTCACGAACACGTTCATGATCGCGTACACGACGCAGTACGTCGGCGTATCGCGTTCGCTGATCCTCGACAGCCTGTTCGCGGTCGCGATCATCCAGTTCGTCGCGCAGCCGATCGCCGCATGGATCGCCGAGCGGATCGGCGGCGCGCGCTTCCTGAAGCTCGCGGCGCTGCTCGCGATGCTGTCGCCGTATCCGATGTTCATGCTCGTGCAGGGCGGCACGTCCGCGTCGCTCGTCGCGGGCATCGCGCTTGCGGTCGTGTGCATGGCCGGTTTCTATTCGGTGATCGCGGGCTTCGTCAGCGACGTGTTTCCCGCGCACGTGCGCTATTCGGCGATCTCGCTCGCCTACCAGATCTGCGGCGCGATCGCGGGCGGCCTGACGCCGCTCGTCGGCACGTGGCTCGCGCATCGCTTTGTCGGTCAGTGGTGGCCGCTCGCGGTGTTCTACACGTGTCTCGCCGGCATTTCGCTGCTCTGCATCGTCGCGCTCGATGCGCGCCGGGCCGCGCAGCCGGCCGCCGCCGAAGCGCTCGGCTCGCATTGAACCTGCAAGAACGAATTCATCCGGAGTGCACATGAAAGACCTGTTGGAAATCGACGCCGCGCGTCTGTGGCAGAGCCTGGCCGACATGGCACGCGTCGGCGCGACGCCGCGCGGCGGCGTGCGGCGCCTCGCGCTCACCGACGACGACCGCCGCGGCCGCGACCTGTTCGCGCAATGGTGCCGCGACGCGGGGATGACGGTGAGCGTCGATGAAGCCGGCAACCTGTTTGCGCGACGCGACGGCACCGATGCGCAGGCCGTGCCGGTGGTGATCGGCAGCCATCTCGATACGCAGCCCGAAGGCGGCCGCTTCGACGGCGTGTATGGCGTGCTCGCCGCGCTCGAACTCGTGCGCACGCTGAACGACGCGGGCATCGCGACCGACAAGCCGCTGGAGATCGTGTCGTGGACCAACGAGGAAGGCGCGCGCTTCGCGCCGGCGATGCTCGGCTCGGCGGTGTTCACGGGCGCGTTGTCGCTCGCCGACGCACTGGCGAAGCAGGACGCCGACGGCGTCACGCTCGGCGCCGCGCTGGACGCATGCGGTTATCGCGGCACGCGCGCGACGGGCGGCGCGGTCGATGCGTATTTCGAAGCGCATATCGAGCAGGGGCCCGTGCTCGAGGCGAACGGCACGACGATCGGCATCGTCACGGGCGGGCAGGCGATCCGCTGGCTCGACGTGACGGTAACGGGCGTCGCCGCGCACGCGGGCACGACGCCGATGCCGTATCGCAAGGACGCATATTTCGCGAGCGCGCAGATCGCGCTCGAACTCGAACGGATCGTCGCCGGCTACGCGCCGCGCGGGCTCGCGACGATCGGGCAGGTCGGCATCCGCAACGCGTCGCGCAACACCATCGCCGGCGACGTGACATTCACGGTCGACCTGCGCCATCACGACGATGCCGAAGTCGATGCGATGGAGCGCGACCTGCGTGATGCGTGCATGCGCGTCGCCGCCGCGCGGGGCGTGCAGGTCGCGATCGATACCTGCTGGCGCAGCCCGGCGACGCCGTTCGATCGCGACTGCGTCGAGCTGGTTGCGCAGGCGGCCGCCGCGTTCGGTTACACGAACGAGCGGATCGTCAGCGGCGCCGGCCACGATGCGATCGTGCTCGCGCGCCGCTTCCCGACCGCGATGGTGTTCATCCCGTGCGTCGATGGCCTGTCGCACAACGAAGCCGAGGATGCATTGCCCGACGACGTGACGCGCGGCACGAACGTGCTGCTGCATGCGGTGCTGGCGCGCGCCGGCATTGCGGCGCGCATCGAAACGGCAACCGCCGCGCACGATGCATGACGCGGCGAACCGACGAGGACGAACGATGAAAACCTATTTCCATCCCGAACAATTGCTGCACCATCCGCGCAGCTACCTGTCGCGCGGGCAGATGCGCGAACCGCAGGAAGTGCCGGAGCGCGCGGCGCGGCTCGTCGCAGCGGTGCGCTCGCTCGACTTCGATGTGCGGGAGCCGGCCGACCGCGGCACCGCGCCGATCGCGGCCGTGCACGACATGAACTACCTGCGCTTTCTCGAGGACGCGCACCGCGACTGGAAGCAGATGCCCGACGACTGGGGCGACGAAGTGATGTCGAACGTGTTCGTGCGCGATCCGAACCCGCTGCGCGGCGTGCTCGCGAAAGCCGCGCGCTATCTCGCCGACGGCAGTTGCCCGGTCGGCGCGAATACTTGGCGCGCCGCGTACTGGTCCGCGCAGGGCGCACTCGCGGCCGCGGCCGACGTCAACGACGGCGCGCGCGAGGCCTACGCCTTGTGCCGGCCGCCCGGGCATCATGCGCGCCGCGACGCGGCCGGCGGCTTCTGCTACCTGAACAATGCGGCGATCGCCGCGCAGTCGCTGCTCGGCCGCCATCGCCGGGTCGCGATCCTCGATACCGACATGCATCACGGGCAGGGCGTGCAGGAGATCTTCTACGGCCGCGACGACGTGCTGTACGTATCGATCCATGGCGACCCGACCAACTTCTATCCGGTCGTCGCGGGCTACGAGGAAGAGACGGGCGCGGGCGCGGGCGACGGCTTCAACCTCAACCTGCCGATGCCGCACGGCGCGCCGGAGTCGGCATTCTTCGAGCGGCTCGACGACGCGCTGCGCGCGCTCGCGCGGTTCCAGCCCGATGCGCTCGTGCTCGCGCTTGGCTTCGACATCTACAAGGACGACCCGCAATCGCAGGTCGCCGTCACGACCGACGGTTTCGGGCGGCTCGGCGGCGCGATCGGTGCGCTCGGGTTACCGACGGTGATCGTGCAGGAGGGCGGTTATCACCTCGACAGCCTCGACGCGAACGCGCGTGCGTTCTTCGGCGGGTTTGCCGGCGCGCGCTGACGCAGCAGTGCCGGATCGCATGCGCCGCCCGCGCCGGGTGTCGGCGCGGGACGGGGCGCGATTACGAATTCGCGGCGGCCGGTGTGCTGCGCCGCTGTGCCATCTGCAGCACGACGAGCGCGAGTCCGGCCGCGGCGATCAGTCCGCCGACGAGCGGCACCGCCGCATAGCCGAAGCCGGCCGAGATCGCCGCGCCGCCGGCTGCCGCGCCGACCGCGTTGCCGAGGTTGAACGCGCCGATGTTGACGGCCGACGCGAGGCCCGGTGCTTCGTGCGCCGCACGCATCACGCGCATCTGCAGCGGCGGCACGACCGCGAACGTCGCGATACCCCAGACGAGCAGCGTGACCGCGGCGCCGGCATGCGTGCTGGCGAGCAGCGGGAACGCGGCCATCGTCGCGATCAGCAGCAGCAGGAAACCGACCAGCGTGCCGTCGAGCGAGCGGTCGGCCAGGCGGCCGCCCGCGATGTTGCCGATCGAGAAGCCGACGCCGATCAGCACGAGCATCGCGGTCACGAAGCCGGGCGTCGCGCCGGTCAGGTGTTCGAGCGTCGGCGCGACATACGTGTAGAGCGTGAACATCGCACCGGCGCCGAGCACCGTCGTCCCGAGTGCACCGAGCACGACCGGGCGCGTCAGCACCGACAGCTCGGCGCGCAGGTCGGGCATCTTGCCGGCTTCACCCTTCGGCAGCGCGGCGAACAGGCCGGCGATCGCGATCAGGCCGAGGCCCGCGGTCGCCGCGAACGACATGCGCCAGCCGATGATCTGGCCGAGCCAGGTCGCGGCCGGCACGCCGCCGACGTTTGCGATCGTGAGACCCATGAACATCGTCGCGACCGCGCTGGCCTGCTTGTCGCGCGGCACGAGGCTGGCCGCGACCACCGAGCCGAGCCCGAAGAACGCGCCGTGGTTGAGGCTCGTCACGAGGCGGGCGAGCAGCAGTGTCGTGTAGCCCGGCGCGACGGCCGACAACAGGTTGCCGATCGTGAAGATCGACATCAGCGCGATCAGTGCCGAGCGGCGCGACCAGCGCGCGAGCAGCAAGGTCATCAGCGGTGCGCCGACCATCACGCCGATCGCATATGCGCTGATCAGCATGCCGGCCTGCGGGATCGACACGCGCACGCCGTCGGCGATCACGGGCAGCAGGCCCATCGGCGAGAACTCGGTCGTGCCGATGCCGAACGCGCCGGCGGCGAGCGCCAGCAGCGGCAGCGCGGCACCGCCGCCCCGGCGGGAAGGAGAAGAGGTCGTGGCGTTCACGCGGGGAGCTCCTGTAATCGAGGGACAACAGCATGGAGCTGTTGAGAACAGGGCGAAGTGTGCCTGCATTACTTTTGCGGAAAAAGCTGCATGCGAACGAAATTATCTTGATTCCATGTCAACAATGCGGAGCGCGTCCGACGTGCGCGCGAGGCCCGCGGGCGGCGCGCCGGCGGGGCGGGCGGGCGAAGATGTTTGTTGCGAAAGGTTTTTCGTCATGCGAAGGGCGTGGCCTCCGGCCGGGGGATCGCGATCCGGTGGCGGCTTGCGGCGGATCGACGCTCGTCGCGCGCGGCGATCCGGGAGCCGGCCGGCGACTGCGCAGCGGCGTGTGACCGGAGGATCGGACAGGGCCTTCATGCGCGGGCTACAACCCGGCGCGGACATCGCGTCGCGGCCGAAAACCCTTTGCCGGCGCGGTGCGCGGGCAAAAAAGCCCCGGCCACAGGGGGACCGTGACCGGGGCGGAAACGCATCCTCTCATTGGCACGAGGACTGGATGCGCGCGAAGTATATTTCGGTGCATGACAATTCGAAATGGCGTTAAACGGCCGTTTTTGGTGTCAATTTAAAAATGCGGGCGCCGGGACGTCCGTCGTCACCGTTTTAAAGGATCGTTCGCGGGTGGGCTCGATCACGCTGCCTGGCGCGTTGCACCGGCCAAAACGTCGATTTGACGGAGGGCGGAATCCGTTCGCCAGCCGGTGGCGCGAATCGCGTCGCTCGATCGCTTGCCGCGCGCGCCCGGTATCCGACGCGCGGCGCCCGGTCAATCCGGTTCGCCGGCCGCCTCGCGCACGGCCGCGAGAAACCGTGCGACGACGGGCGACGGTACCGCTGCCGCGCCGTCGAACACGAACTCGATGTCGAAGCGGCTCGCGAGCTCGTCGAGCGCGACGAGCCGGACCGTGCGCGGGCAGGTCGGCGATGCGCTTTCCGGCACGAACGCACAGCCCATCCCGGCCGCGACGAGGCCGATCAGCGTCGGGATGTCGCTGCCGACCTGCGCGATGCGCGGCGTGAAGCCGGCCTGCCGGCACTGTGCCATCAGGAACCGGTGGTGCGCGGCGGAGCGCTGCGCGTCGAACCAGACGAACGGCTCGTTCGCGACGTCGGCCAGCGTGCGCGGCGCGTTGAAGCGTCCGCCGGGCGGCGCGGGCATCGCGAGCACGAAGCGGTCGCTCAGCAGCCGCACGCCCGACAGGTGTGGCGCCTCGTCGCGACGCCACGCCATGATTCCGCCATCGAGCTGGCCCCGCACCAGCGCGCTCGCCTGTTCGGCCGACAGCATCGGCGCGATCGACAGCTTCACGTCCGGGCACGCGTCGCGAAACGCCTTGAGCACGTTCGCGACGACGGGCAGCGGCAGGCAGTTCGGCAGTGCACCGAGCCGCAGTTCGCCGAGCTGGCCGGCCGCGCTGCGCAGCGCGCGTTCGCGGCTGTCCTGCAGCGTCGCGAGCAGGCCGGTCGCATCCCGCAGGAAGCTCGCGCCGGCCGCGGTCAGCGTGACGCCGGTGGCGCGGCGGATCAGCAGCGGCGTGCCGATCGCGTCCTCGAGTTCGCGAATCTGCCGCGACAGCGCGGGCTGGACGATGCCGGCCGCGCGGGCGCCGGCCATCACGCTGCCGGCTTGCGCGACGGCCACGAAGTAACGCAGGTGACGCAGTTCGATCTGGCGCATGCGGAGCCCGTTCCGGTTCGTTGATATGCCTGGGAAGCATAGCAAACGCCATTCGATGGTATTGGAAAGCATGGCGGGCGTGCCGTACGATGACCGTCGTTGCCGCACTCGTTCGCGAGTCGTGTGTGTTCCCTCCGTTCCGATCGTGTCTCGTCCCATGCCGCTTCATATCCCGACCCCTTATATCCGCTCGCAAATCGCATCCCGCCGGCTCGGCAGGACCATCCGGCTGAAGCTCGACGCGCTGCAGCCGTCGGGTTCGTTCAAGCTGCGCGGCATCGGCGCCGTCTGCGAAGCGCGGCACGCGGCCGGCGCGCGGCGGTTCGTGTCGTCGTCGGGCGGCAACGCGGGCATCGCGGTCGCGTATTGCGGGCGCGAACTCGGCGTGCCGGTGCTGGTCGTCGTGCCGGAAAGCGCGTCGGCTCGCGCGCGCGAGCTGATCCGCGTCGAGGGCGCGGAGCTGGTCGTGCACGGCGCGAGCTGGGCCGAGGCGAACGCGTTCGCGCAGTCGGCGCTCGGCGAGCACGACGCGTTCGTGCATCCGTTCGACGATCGCGTGCTGTGGCAGGGGCACGCGACGATGATCGACGAGATGGCGGCCGTCGGCCCGAAGCCCGACGCGGTCGTGCTCGCAGTCGGCGGCGGCGGGCTGCTGTGCGGCGTGCTCGAAGGGCTGGCGCGCAACGGCTGGCACGACGTGCCGGTCGTCGCGGCCGAAACGGAAGGCGCCGACTGCTATGCGCGCTCGGTCGCGCAAGGGCGCCCGGTCGAATTGCCGGCGATCGCGAGCATCGCAACGTCGCTCGGCGCGAAGCGGCCGTGCGACGCGGCGGTCGAATGGGCGACGCGGCACGAGATCCATCCCGTCGTCGTGTCCGATGCGGAAGCGGTGGCTGCGTCGCTGCGGTTCCTGGACGAACACCGGATCGTCGTCGAGCCTGCGTGCGGTGCCGCGCTGGCCGCGCTCGAGCAGCCGGTGCCGGTGCCGGTGCTTGCGTCGGCGTCGGACATCGCCGTGATCGTCTGCGGCGGCGTGACGGCGACCGTCGAGCATCTGCGGACGCTGCGCGCGACGTTGCGATAAGCGGGGAAGCCGGCACGCGGGTTGGTCGGGCGACGGAGGGACGATCGTCGATTTCGGCGACGGTGGGCATCGGCTATGCAGCGATTGCCGCGAAGCGTGTCATACCCGGATTCGGATGTCGTAGCGCCGGCATCGCGTTCCCGTTATGTCAATGGCGGAATCGCTGCCGGCAGGCAGCTAACGGGCGCGCGGAAATTCCTGCGGCGGATGAAGGGGAAGGGGATGCGTATCGTCGCGCTGCGCCGGATGCGGCCGGGCGCGACGATACGGACGGCCAGTCGGACGGCCGGTCAGTTCGCGGCCGGTGCGCTCGCGGCCGGTGCGCTCGCGCCGGAAGGCGCGGATGACGCGATGGGGTCCGCTGCGGCAGGGGCGGGCGTTTTGTCCGCCGGCGTATGCGACGCGCTCGACGGCGCGGATGCCGATACCGATGCGGATGCGGATGCGGATGTTGCGGCCCGAGGCGCCGGCACGGTCGATGCCGGCTTGGCGGCGGCCGGCGCTGCAACGACGGGCGTCGATGCCGCGGGAGGCGGCGACGCCGTGCCGGAAGCGGGTGCAGGCGCGGAAGCCGGTGCGGGAGCCGAAGCCGACGCATGCACCGAACCGGAAGCTGACGCAGGTGCGGAAGCCGATGCTGCCACCGAACCGGACGCGGCCACCGGCACGGCAGCGCGCATCGCAGCCGGCGCGACAACGGCCGACGCCGCGGCCGGCACGGCGTTCGCGCCCGACCCGGGCGCGACACCCGGCACCGAAAGCGGCACCGGCGCCGCGGGCGGCGTCGGGACGACCGGCGTCGTCATCTTCATCGGTTCGCCCTGCGGCGTCGGCGCGGGTTCGGGCAGCGGCGTGACGGCTTCCTTCTCGGCGGCCTTCACGGTGGCGCGGTCGCGGCGGGCCGGGTCGATCTTCAGGAAATGGTCGACGAGATTGAAGAAGCGCTCGTAGAACACGCCGGCGGGAATCGTCTCGCTCGCGGTCTTCACGAGCGCATCGTCGCTCGACCCGATCGGCAGCGACAGCGAGCCGAACACGCTGAGGCCGACGCTGGCCGACGTATTCGACTTCTTCAGCGTGTAGCGGTCCTGCACCGCGTTCACGTACGCGATGCTCGACGAGCCGTCCGCGTTCGCATCCGCGCACACGACGTGAAACTCGATCACGACGTGCATGTCGTTGTTCGGCTGGAAGTTCTTGCTGCCGTCGACCGCGTCGTTGCGCGACGACGACACCACATAACCCTGGCTCAACAGCGCGCGCCGCGCGGCCTCGCAGGCCGCGTCGGATTTCGAATGGAACGTATGCGCATACGGGCTGGTCGTCGCGTCGAACTGTTCCTGCTGGTAGATCGGCTTGGGCGGCGACGAGCACGCCGCCAGCACGGTCGCGGCCGCGAGCGCGCACGAAACGGAAAACAGGCGAAATCGGTTGTGCATGGCGTCTTTCAGAAGGCTCGGCGAGATGCCGCGCGGGGGTTGCGCGCGTCGCGCGGCAACCGGATGGCGGCCGTCGCGCACGGGCGGGGCCGGTAATGGGCGCGTGGCAATCTCGGATGGCCGGGGCGTCATTATAGTTTCGTTTGATGTCGCGTTCGCTTCGGCGGCCGTTTCCGCCCATGACAGTTTCGGCGAGCCATGACGGCGAGAACGATCGCGAACCGGCGCTAGCCGGCCGGCGACGGCCGCGCGGAAGCCAGCAATTGCGACGTCAACGGATGATGTTCGCCGCGCCGCGAGCGGATCGCGTGGATTTCCTCGGTCACGTCGCCCGCGCGCCCGAGCCGCCTGAGGCCGCGCAGCAGCGACGCGTCGTTTGCGCCGAGCTCGCTCAGCGGGAACACGCCGAGGCCGCGCGCCGCGAACACGGCCATCAGCGCGCTGTCCTCGAATTCCCCGGCCACGCGCGGCACGATCCGTTCGCCTTCGAGCCATCGGTCGAGGCGCGCGCGCAGCGCCGAATGCGCGGTCGGCAGCAGCACGGGCAGGTCGGCCAGGCACTGCGGAAAGCGTTGCCGCGCGGCCGGCGTGACGAGCGCCGCGGGGCCATACCAGTCGACCGGCGATGCGACGAGCCGTTCGCTCGTCACACGCAGGTTCGACCCTGACGGCGCACCCTGGCCGGCCAGCACGAGATCGAGATGATGCAGCGCGAGTTCCGCGAGCAGCGCATCGTGCTCGCCCTCATGGCACAGCAGCCGCAGCGTGGGTGTATCGAGCACCGGTGCGAGGATCGCGTGCGCGGCGAGCTTCGAGATGCCGTCCGCGAGGCCGACCGCGAGCCGCACGGTCGGCTGGCTGGCCGCCGCGCGCACTTCGTCGGGAATCAGCCGCCCCATCTGGAAGATGACCTCCGCGCGCGCATACGCGGCCTGGCCCGCGTCGGTCATCGCGACGCCGCGCCCGGCCGGGCGCAACAACTGGTGCCCGAGCGATTTCTCGAGCTCGCGCACCTGCGCGCTGATCGTCTGCACGGCCATGTCGAGCCGCCCGGCCGCGCGCGCGAAGCCGCCTTCCTTCACGACGACCCAGAAATAGTACAGATGTCGGAAATTGAGCATCGGATCGAGACTTCGGAAAAACCGAACTTAAAATCAGATTCTCTCTGATTTTTCCGAAGTCCGGGGTGGCATATCATCGGGCTTTCCACTTTCGTATCGGCCCATTTCATGGACTACCTGCTGACGCTTGCCGCCGACCCCGCCGTCTGGGCCGCGCTCCTGACGCTCGTCGTGATGGAAGTCGTGCTCGGCATCGACAACCTGATCTTCATCTCGATCCTCAGCAACAAGCTGCCCGAAGCGCAGCGCGCCCGCACGCAGCGCCTCGGCATCGCGCTCGCGCTGGTGATGCGCCTCGCGCTGCTCGGCAGCGTCGCGTGGATCGCGAGCCTGACCGAACCCGTGTTCACGCTCTTCGACCACGCGTTCTCGTGGCGCGACATGATCCTGCTGTCGGGCGGCCTGTTCCTCGTCTGGAAGGCGACCACCGAGATCCATCACCACGTGTCGCACGACGGTGACGGCGAGGGCGGTTCCGGCGGCGCGGCCGGCCTGACGATGTTGGCCGCGATCGGCCAGATCGTGATGCTTGACATCGTGTTCTCGATCGACAGCATCGTGACCGCGATCGGCATGACCGAGCACGTCCCGATCATGTTCGTCGCGGTGATCGTCGCCGTGGCCGTGATGCTGTTCGCTGCGCAGCCGCTTGCACGCTTCATCGACCGCAATCCGACCATCGTGATGCTTGCTCTGTCGTTCCTGGTCGTGATCGGCATGACGCTGATCGCCGAAGGCTTCGGTTCGCACGTGCCGAAGGGTTACATCTACGCGGCGATGGCGTTCTCGGCTTTCGTCGAGGGCATGAACATGCTGGCGCGGCGCGCGAAGGCGAAGCGCGCGGCACGGGTGGAAGGCCGCTGAACGATCACGCGTGACGCCGGCCGCCGCGACGGCCGGCTCGCGCCTTCATACGGAATTCGTCAGGAATTCGCACCAAAAGGAGAAACGCGATGAAATGCCCTGTCTGCAAGACGCCCGACCTGCTGATGGCCGAGCGCCAGTCGATCGAGATCGACTACTGCCCGACGTGCCGCGGCGTGTGGCTCGATCGCGGCGAACTCGACAAGTTGATCGCACGCGAGGGCGGCGATGCGCCGGCGCGGCGCGACGAGCCGCCTGCTTCGCGCGACGCCCACGCCAACACCCATGCACCGCGCGATCGCGATGGCTGGGGGCGCGACGGCCGCTCGCACGACGACCGTCACCGGCACGACGGCCAGCGCCGTCGCAAGTCGGTGTTCGACCTGTTCGATTTCGATTGAATCCGGACGCGCCGCGTACGCTCGCGCGTCGCCCGTTGCAAAAAAACCCCGCCGGGTATCGCGCCCGGCGGGGCTTTTTCATGCGTGTCGCGTCACCACACGACACGTGCCGACGCTTACGCGTTGCCGGCCGTCACGTCGATGCGGCGCGGGCGCGTTTCTTCGCGGCGCGGGATCGTCAACGTCAGCACGCCGTCACGCAGGTTCGCGTCGATCCTCGATGTGTCGAGATCGGGGCTCAGCACGAACGTGCGCGCATAGCGCGGCGCGCGGATTTCGGTGTGCCGCACGCGCAGGTCGGCCGGCGTGTCGATGTGCGTATCGGCTTCGATCGTCAGCGTGTTGTCGTGCACCTTCACGTCGAGGTTCTCGCGCGGCACGCCGGGCAGGTCGGCCCGCAGCGTGACGCCGAGATTGTTCTCGACGATGTCGACGGCCGGCGTGATCGCGGGCCGGCGCGCGGCGTCCGCGGCAGCCGGGTGGGCAGTGGCGGTATGGCGTTCGGCCAGGGTCTGGTTCGTATTCATGTCGGTATCCTGAATATTACTGAACGGTGATCGCACGCGGCTTCGATGCCTCGCGCCGGCCGATGCGAATCAGCAGGCAGCCGTTTTCGTAACGCGCGCTGACGTTGTCGGCGTCCGCATTCTGCGGCAGCTCGACGACGCGGCGGAACGTGCCGTGAAAGCGCTCCTGCGCATACGTGCGCACGTCGTCGCCTTCGCCGCGCGGCGCCGGTTTGCGCTCGCCGCTGATCGTCAGCAGGTCCTTGTCGATCGACACGTCGAAGTCGGCCGCGGTCATGCCGGGCGCGAACGCGACGATCTCGATCGCATCGTCGGTGGCGCCGACGTCGAGCGCGGGAAATGCGCCCGGCCGCACCGCGCGGATGCCGGGCGGGAGCTCGCCGAACAGGTTCGCGACCTGCCGTTGCACGCGGGCGAATTCGTCGAACAGGTCGTGGCCGTTATGGATACCGCTCATGATGGTCCTCCGGAACAGGGAACGCGGGAGACGCGACGGCGCGACGCCTGCGGCGGGCGCGACGGGTGGCTCCACTGGGTCGAAACGGGGGCAGTGCGTTTGCGTGGAGCACTGCCCGGCAACGCGTAATTAGTGGCTGCCGCAGCGCATTTCAAGAGGGAATCCGCAACTTGCGTCAACGTGTGCCCGTACGATTCGATGCGACAATCGCCGAGATATCAGCAGACCAACGAGACGGGACAACCATGGATATTCGACGCATCGCGATCGTCGGCGCCGGCGTGATCGGCGCGAGCTGGGCCGCTTTCTATCTGACGCAGGGCTTCGACGTCGTCGCGACCGATCCTGCGCCGCAGGCCGACGCGCGGCTGCGCGACGCGCTGGCCGCGTTTCTCGGCGACCGGGCCGCCGAACTTTCCGCGCGGCTGTCGTTCGACGCCGATCTCGTGCGCGCGCTCGACGGTGTCGATTTCGTGCAGGAGAACGGCCCGGAACGACTCGACCTGAAGCGCGCGCTGTATCGGCAAATGGACGACGTGCTGCCCGCGCACGTGCCGATCGCGTCGAGTTCGTCGGGCCTGAAGATGTCGGACATCCAGACCGCGTGCGCGAAGCATCCGGAACGCTGCCTGATCGCGCATCCGTTCAACCCGCCGCACCTGATTCCGCTCGTCGAGCTGGTCGGCGGCGACGCGACAGGCCAGGACGTGATCGCGCGCGTGAAGGATTTCTACGATGCGCTCGGCAAACAGACGATCGTCCTCAACAAGGAGATGA
The DNA here is from genome assembly GCF_025685725.1 of Burkholderia sp. BKH01. NCBI lineage: Bacteria > Pseudomonadati > Pseudomonadota > Betaproteobacteria > Burkholderiales > Burkholderiaceae > Burkholderia > Burkholderia sp. BKH01. Next base: position 36,128 of record NZ_JAOTQT010000019.1, read on the forward strand.
CCGGCCACGTCGCGAACCGGCTCGCGGCCGCGCTGTTCCGCGAGGTGTATCACCTCGTCGGCGAAGGTGTCGTGAGTGTGGCCGATGCGGACAAGGCCGTGGCATGGGGCCCGGGCTTGCGCTGGGGGCTGATGGGGCAGTGCCTGACCTATCACCTCGGCGGCGGCGCGGGCGGGATCGCGCACTTCCTCGAACACCTGTCGGGGCCGATCACGAGCTGGTGGGACGACCTCGGCACGCCTTCGTTCGATCCGGCCGTCGATCGCAAGCTGACCGACGAATTGCGCGCGATCCAGGGCGAGCACTCGATGCAGGCGCTGGCGGCCGAGCGCGACCGGCTGCTCGTCGAGCTGATCGACGCACGGCGTCGAAGCTTTTTGCCCTGACCGCGTCGCGGCGGTGCGTTTCGGTCGGGCCGCGATCGGTCGGGCCGCGATCGGTTAGGCCTTGCTTGGCTACTGCTGCGCCGCCGTTTGCGGTGCTTGCGGCGTCTGGGCAAGCCACGAGGGGCTCGCGGCCTGCACGAGTTCGCGGTTGCGCGCGCGCGTCGCGGCGCTCGGCGGATAGTTGCCGTCGTTCGTCGGCAGTTCGCCGTCGAGATAGGCCTGCTTGAGCTGGGCGAGCACTTCCGCGCGTGTCAGGCCCGGTTCGGGCGCGGCGGCATCGGTCTGGGCAAAGGCGGGGGAAAGCAGCGCGGCTGCGGCGGTCGCGACGACGAATCGCAAGACGTTCATGGTGTGCTCCGATCAAGGGGACGGGACACCGGATGCGCACGGCGGCTTGCCGTGCGTTCCGATGGGCCCCATTGTCGCGAGCGGGTGCTGCGCGGACGATGACGCGTTCCGGGCAAGGCTGTCAGTTGCGGGCACGGCCGCGCATGCGTGTCGTCCACCGTCGCTGCTGTTGCCGCTACAACTCCGCCGCCGCCGCGATCAGCGTGGCTTCTAGTGCGAGCGTCGAGCGCGACGCGGCGGCCGGCCGGTCGATCACGTATTCGAGTTCGCCGAGTTCGGGCAACCCCGCGTCGAGTCGCGCGAGCCCGGCCGGGATCACGTAGCCGGCGAACGCGCTGACGCCGAGCCCCGCGCTCGCGGCCGCGCGCAGTACCGCGATGCTGCTGCTTACCACCGCGATCCGGTAGGGCCGGCCGATCGCGTCGAGCGTTTCGAGCACGCGGCGCCGCGACACGCTCGGCTCCGGATGCAGGGCGAGCGGCAGCACGGCCTCGTGGCCGGTGATCCGCGAATCGGGGCCGGTGCACCAGTACAGCGGCTCGCTGCGGATCACGCGGCCGCGCCGGCTGCCCGCGATGCGCTTCGCGAACACGAGATCGTGCCGGCCTTCGTCGAGCGCGTCGAACAGGTCGCCCGACAGCCCGGTCGAGATCGCGAGCTCGACTTCCGGGTTGCGCTGCACGAAGCTCGCGAGCGCGGACGTCAGGTGCGTCGACGCGAAATCCTCCGACATCGCGAGCCGCACCTTGCCCGACAGCGGCGGCCCGCATACCGACGTGACGGCCTCGTCCATCAGTTCGAGGATGCGCACCGCGTAGCGGAACAGCGCGTCGCCGTGCTGCGACAGGTGCACGTTGCGCGTGTCGCGCTCGAACAGCGGCCGGTCGAGCAGCTCCTCGAGGCGGCGGATATGCTGGCTGACGGTCGACTGCGACAGGTTCACGCGCTCGGACGCGGCGGTGAAGCTGCCGGACTGGGCGACAGCGACGAAGCTGCGCAGCAGCTCGGGCGGTAACGGGCGCATTGCTAAATCCACTGAATCGGTTTCGACAACTTCATAAATGGCCGGATATTGCGGCGCTAGTATCGGATCACGCCCCGGTGCGGCCCGTGTAACGGGGTGAACCGGACGCGTGGCCCGTGTCGTGCCGGCGGCTGCTTCGGTCAGTCTACGGCATCCGGCGTCCGGCCCGAAACGGCATCATCCCATCGACCGCCCGAGAACGCGCCCGCACGACGGGCCGCCGGGCCGCGGCGCACCGCCGCAGGAGACAGTCCGCGCACGGGATCGACGTGCGGGCCCGCTTTCTGCATGCGTCAGGCGCCCGTTACGAAGAGACTGGAGACGACTCATGATCATCTACGGAACCGCGCTGCTGGCGTTCTGCCACCTGGCCGGACTGTTCCTCGGCGACCTGCTGGGCACGGCCATCGGCGTGAAAACCAACGTCGGCGGGGTCGGCATCGCGATGCTGCTGCTGATCTGCCTGCGCCTGTGGCTGCACCGGCGCGGCTGGCTGCCGAAGGAGACCGAGGCCGGCGTCGGCTTCTGGGGCGCGATGTACATTCCGGTCGTCGTCGCGATGGCCGCGAACCAGAACGTCGTCGCCGCGCTGAAGGGCGGCCCGGTCGCGCTGCTGGCCGCCGTCGGCGCGGTCGCGATCTGCGCATGCTGCATCGCGGTACTGGTGCGCATGGGGCGTGACGACACGGCCTTCGCGGGCGTGCCGCAATTCGAAGAACAATAACGGAGGCCGCCATGCTGCAGATGCTCGAAAAAGTCGTCGCCCATAACGGGCTCGTCGCGTCGTTCGCGCTGGTCGGCCTGATCATGTGGCTGTCGTCGATCGCGTCGCGCAAGCTCACGTTCGGCCGCGTGCACGGCTCCGCGATCGCGATCGTGATCGGTCTCGCGCTCGCGTATGTCGGCGGCGCGTTCACCGGCGGCGAGAAGGGGCTCGCCGACGTACCGCTGTTCGCGGGCGTCGGCCTGATGGGCGGTGCGATGCTGCGCGATTTCGCGATCGTCGCGACCGCGTTCGAAGTGCAGCCGACCGAGGCGCGCAAGGCCGGGCTCGTCGGCGTCGTGTCGCTGCTGCTCGGCACCGTGCTGCCGTTCATCGTCGGCGCGTGCATCGCGCGCGCGTTCGGCTACACCGACGCGGTCAGCATGACGACGATCGGCGCGGGCGCCGTCACCTACATCGTCGGGCCCGTCACGGGCGCGGCGATCGGTGCGAGCTCCGACGTGATCGCGCTCAGCATCGCGACGGGGCTCGTGAAGGCGATCATCGTGATGGTCGGCACGCCGGTCGCGGCCAACTTCATGGGCCTGAAGACGCCGCGTTCCGCGATGATCTTCGGCGGCCTCGCGGGCACCGTCAGCGGCGTGAGCGCGGGGCTCGCCGCGACCGACCGCCGGCTCGTCCCGTACGGCGCGCTGGTCGCGACGTTCCACACGGGCGTCGGCTGCCTGCTCGGCCCGTCGGTGCTGTTCTTCGCGACGCGCGCGCTGGTCGGCGGCTAGGGCCATGTGATGCGGTCGCAGTACGTGCGCCAAATCCATCGCGGCGTCCTCTGAGTCGCATTCGTCAACATCATCAATCGGCGGCGGCGCCAGGCTTAGAATGCCGCTGAACCATCGAAGCGGGAGAACTGTTCATGACGGGATGGAATCACGCGCGGCAGGCGCGCGATGCACGCCTCGCGGCCGGCGCGGCTTACGCGCAAGGCAAGCGGGTCGCTGCGCGCGACACCGTGGCGTTGCTCGAAGCGGTGCTGCGGCCGGGCGACCGCGTGTGCCTCGAAGGCGACAACCAGAAGCAGGCCGACCTGCTCGCGACGGCGCTCGCCGACGTCGACAGCGCGAAGGTGCACGACCTGCACATGGTGCAGTCGGGTGTCGTGCTGCCCGAGCATCTCGACGTGTTCGAGCGCGGCATCGCGAAGCGTCTCGACTTCGCGTATTCGGGCCCGCAGTCGCAGCGGATCGCGAAGCTGCTGTTCGGCGGCAAGATCGCGCTCGGCGCGGTGCACACCTATCTCGAGCTGTTCGCGCGCTACTTCATCGACCTCACACCGCACGTCGCGCTGATCGCCGCGGTCAGCGCCGACCGCGACGGCAACCTGTACACGGGCCCGAACACCGAGGACACGCCGACCGTCGTCGAGGCCACCGCGTTCAAGGACGGCATCGTGATCGCGCAGGTCGACCGCATCGTCGACAAGGTGCCGCGCGTCGACATCCCCGGCGACCGCGTGCATTTCGTCGTCGAGGCCGGCCGGCCGTTCTACGTCGAGCCGCTGTTCACGCGCGATCCGGCCGCGATCACCGAAACACAGATCCTCACCGCGATGCTCGCGATCAAGGGCATCTACGAGCCGTACGGCATCAAGCGCCTGAACCACGGGATCGGCTTCAACACCGCCGCGATCGAGCTGCTGCTGCCGACCTACGGCGAGAAGCTCGGGCTGAAAGGCAAGGTCTGCACGCACTGGGCGCTCAATCCGCACCCGACGCTGATTCCGGCGATCGAATCGGGCTGGGTCGAGCAGATCCACTGCTTCGGCTCCGAGGTCGGGATGGACGACTACATCCGCGCGCGCTCCGACGTGTGGTTCACGGGCCCCGACGGGTCGCTGCGCTCGAACCGCGCGTTCTGCCAGACGGCCGGCCTCTATGCGTGCGACATGTTCATCGGCTCGACGCTGCAGATCGATTTGTCCGGCCATTCGTCGACGGTCACGGCCGAGCGGATCGCCGGCTTCGGCGGCGCGCCGAACATGGGCAGCGACGCGCGTGGGCGGCGCCATCCGAGCGAACCGTGGCTGAAGGCCGGCGCGGAAGCCGACCCCGACACGCCGGCGGCGCTGCGGCGCGGCCGCAAGCTCGTCGTGCAGATCGGCGAGACCTTCGGCGACAAGAACGTGCCGATGTTCGTCGAGCAGCTCGATGCGCTGAAGCTCGCCGACAAACTGCAGCTCGACCTCGCGCCGATCATGGTCTACGGCGACGACGTCACGCACATCGTCACCGAGGAAGGGATCGCGAACTTGCTGATGTGCCGCGACAAGGACGAGCGCGAACACGCGATCCGCGGCGTCGCCGGTTATACGGAGGTCGGCCGCGGCCGCGACCGGAAGATGGTCGAGCGGCTGCGCGAGCGCGGCGTGATCCGCCGCCCGGAGGATCTCGGCATCGATCCGCTCGACGCCGACCGCCGCTGGCTCGCCGCGCGCTCGATCAAGGATCTCGTGCACTGGTCGGGCGGGCTCTATGCGCCGCCGGCCCGGTTCCGCAACTGGTGAGGTAGAGGGCATGGAACAGTTGAACTATCGCTTCACCGCGCGCGAGCGCGCGAAGGGCGAGCTGGCCGCGGCGCTCGTCGGCGTGGTCGCGTCCGGCAATCTCGAAGTGCTTGTCGAGCGCGTGCTGCCGGGCAACGAGTGCGAGATCGACATCCGCACCGCGGCCGTCGGCTTCGGCGCGGTGTGGCAGGCCGTCGTATCGGATTTCGTCGAGCGGCGCACGCCGGGCGGCCTGAAGCTGTCGATCAACGACGGCGGCGCGCGGCCCGACATGGTGTCGCTGCGGCTCGCGCAGGCCGTGCGCGCGATCGAGGGGGACGCATGATGACCGACGTGATCCACGACGACGACGCGCCCGCGTTCGTCGCGACCGGCGCGAGCTGGTACGAAGCGTCGGCGCGGCAACGCATCGACGGGTTGCTCGACGCGGGCAGTTTCAGCGAATTCCTCGGCCCGGCCGAACGCGTGACGAGCCCGCACCTGCCGCTGTTCGACCTGCCGCAGCAGTTCGACGACGGGATGGTGGTCGGCCACGGCCGGCTCGACGGCCGGCCGGTGTTCGTCGCCGCGCAGGAGGGCCGCTTCATGGGCGGCGCGTTCGGCGAAGTGCACGGCGCGAAGCTCACCGGGTTGCTGCGCGCCGCGCGCGAAGTCGGCAAGCCGGTGCTGATCCTGTTCGATACGGGCGGTGTGCGGCTGCAGGAAGCGAACGCGGGCGAGCTGGCGATCGCCGAGATCATGCGTGCGCTCGTCGACGCGCGCGCGGCCGGCGTGCCGGTGATCGGGCTGATCGGCGGGCGCGCGGGCTGCTACGGCGGCGGCGGGTTGCTCGCCGCGTGCTGTTCGGCGCTCGCGGTGTCGGAGCAGGGGCGCATCAGCGTGTCGGGCCCCGAAGTGATCGAGACCAATCGCGGCGTCGAGGAATTCGACGCGAAGGACCGCGCGCTGATCTGGCGCACGATGGGCGGCAAGCACCGGCGGCTGATCGGCGGTGCCGAGCGTTATGTCGCCGATACGCCCGATGCGTTTCGCGTGGCGGCGCTCGACCTGATCGGCCGTGCGCCGACGTTCGATGCGGCGATGCTGCGTGCCGAGCAGGCGCGCCTCGAAGCGCGTGTCGAACGGTTCGGTGCATGCAAGGATGCGCTCGACGTATGGCGCACGCTCGGTGCAGACACGCCCGAAGCGATTCCCGGGATGCCCGACGCTGCGTTCGAGGCGCTCGCCGACCAGTTACAGGAGCCGAAATGAAACGATCCCCACGCTCACCTTGTTCGTTGCCCTCGGAGGGAGCGGCCGCCTTCCACGGCCGGCTTTGCGGAGCCGGCCGGCCGCGCGGGCGCGGAGCGATGCTCCGCGAATTCCCCGTTATGCCCGTTGGAGCGGCCCGGCGGGAGGCAGCATGACGCTCGATGAAGTCCTGAACTCGCTGTTTCCGAACGGCCATTCGATCGCGCGCACCGGCGGCCTGCTGACGGGCCACGCGGAACTGGCCGGCACGCGCGTCGACGTGATCGGCGTCGCCGACCGTTTGCCGTTCGGCATCGACGAGGCGCTGATGCTCGCGTCGCGCGTGCTCGACACGATTGCGCGCGGCGGCGGCACGCCGATCCTCGTGCTAGTCGACAGCGACAGCCAGCGGATGAGCAAGCGCGACGAACTGCTCGGCCTGAACGAAGGGCTGTCGCATCTCGCGAAGTGCCTGATGCAGGCGGATCTCGCCGGGCACCGGACGATCGGCGTGCTGTACGGCCATACGGCCGCTGGCGCATTCATCGCGACCGCGCTCGCGACGCGCACGCTGCTCGCGGTGCCGGGCGCCGAGCCGGAGGTGATGGACCTGCCGTCGATGTCGCGCGTGACCAAGCTGCCGATCGACGTGCTCAAGGAGATGGCGCGCTCGACGCCCGTGTTCGCGCCCGGGCTCGACAATCTCGTGAAGATGGGCGCCGTCGATGCCGTGCTCGATCCGGCCCGCGCGCTCGATGCGCAGGTCGGCGAATGGCTCGGCAAGCCGGCCGACCGCGTCGACCGGCGCGCGGCGCGCGGCCGCCCGGTCGCGGCCGACGTCGCGCGGCGCGTCGAGGAACTCGCGCGTGCCGCACGCTGAGATGCCGCTGCGCCGCCACACGCTCGTCACGCTGACGGCGGCCGGGTGGGGCGCGGCATTCGCGCGCGATCCCGCGCTCGCGGCCGATCCGCTCGTGCGCGCGTGGACCGAACGCGGCTGGCCGCTGATCGTGCGCCGCGCGTCGCCGGACGAGGCCGATGCCGGCCGCGTACCGCTCGGCTTGCCGCTGCCGCCTGCCGCGGGCAAGCGGCGCATCGCGCTGAACGTTGCCGCCGACGCGCTCGCGACGGTCGGCCCGCTGCCCGCGCTGGCCGACGTGCTCGGCGCCGCGCCCGACGCATGGCACGCGCCGTTGCGCGAGCTCGATGCGCTAGGCGCGCGCTGCGGCGTGCAGGGCCGCGTGTTCGGCAGCCTCGCGTGGCAGGCGCTGACAGGCGAGTGCTACCTGAGCGAGTCGTCCGATCTCGACATCGTGTTTCCGCTGCCGCATGCCGCGTCGCTCGCACCGCTGCTCGACGGCCTCGCGGCGATCGACGCGCGCGCGCCGATGCACATCGACGGCGAGCTGCTGCGTGATGACGGCGCGGGCGTCAACTGGCGCGAACTGCACGCGCGGCTGCCCGAAGTCGCGGTCAAGACCGCAATCGCCGTCGAACTGATGCCTGCCGGCGCCTTCACCGGAGATGCGCGATGAGCGCATGGGCCGCCTGCCGCATACCGGCGCCGTCCGCTGCGGAGCACATCGCCGAGCTGGCCGAGCGCAGCCTCGTGCTCGAGATCGACACCTATCCGAAGCCGGGGCTCGTCAGCCACGTCGACACCGGCAGTCATTCGGACATGGATGCCGCGACATTCGCGCGCAGCGCCGCCGTGCTGCGGCCGTATTTCGCGGAACTCGCCGACGCGGGCGCGCGCGACTCGGACATGGCCGTGCTGCGCAAGATCGGCCTGCGTGCCGAGCATGCGATGCTCGCCGCGACCGGCGGCGTCAATACGCATCGCGGCGCGATCTTCGGGCTCGGGCTGCTGTGCGCGGCCGCGGGTCGGCGTGCGATGCCGGGCGCAGTGCCGGGCGGAACGACGCTCGGCGCGTTCGTCTCCCGCCGATGGGGCGCCGATATTCTCGGCGGCCCGCGCTTGCCGGACAGCCATGGCGAGCGCGCGAGCCGACGCTATGGTGTCGGCGGCGCGCGTCGCGAGGCGGCCGACGGTTTCGCGACCGTATACGCGATCGGGCTGCCCGCGCTACGCCGTGCGAAGCGCGACCTGCCGGACGACCCGGAAGCCGCGCGCGTCGCCGCGTGTTTCGCGCTGATCGCCGCGCTCGACGATACGAACCTGCTGCACCGGGGCGGGCAGGCCGGCCTCGATTTCGCGCGGGCGACCGCACGCGCGTTCGTTGCGCGCGGCGGCGTGCGCGCGCGCGACTGGCGGCTGCGCGCGGCGGCCGCGCATCGTGCGTTCGTTGCGCGCCGGCTGAGCCCGGGCGGCGCAGCCGACCTGCTCGCGATGAGCGTATTCGTCGATGCGCTCGAAGCCGACGGGGACGCGCGATGACGCTGGCGATCCTCTGTTCGGGACAAGGCGCGCAGCGCGCGGACATGTTCGACCTGACGGGCGCGGCGCCGCAGGCCGATGCATGGTTCGCGCACGCCGGCCGGCTCCTCGGCGACGATCCGCGCGCGTGGGTCCGGCAGGCGGGACCGGATGCGCTGCGCGAGAACCGCGCCGCGCAGATCCTCTGCACGGTCCAGGCGCTTGCGGCGGCCGCGCTGCTCGACGCGGCGTGGCCGCGCCGGCGCTGCGTCGCGGGCTACAGCGTCGGCGAGGTCGCATCGTGGAGCGTCGCGGGGATGATCGATCCGCACGACGCGCTCGACCTGGCCGACGCACGCGCGCGCGCGATGGATGCGGCCAGCGGCGGCGACGAGCGGATGGCGTTCGTGCGCGGCCTGACGCGCGCGCAGCTTGCGCAGTTGTGCGACGGCCGCGACGCGGCGATCGCGATCGCGAACCCCGGCGACGCATTCGTGGTCGCGGGGCGGCAGGCCGATGTCGACGCGGTGGCCGACGGTGCCGCGCGCGCCGGTGCGCTGCGCGTCGCGCCCGTGTGCGTGCGGATCGCGTCGCACACGCGCCGGCTCGCAGCGGCCGTGCCGGTATTTCGCGCGGCGCTTGCCGCGGTGCGCGTGCGCCGGCCGCTGCCCGGCACGCGGTTGTTTTCGGGCATCGACGGCGCGTCGGTGCTCGACGTCGACGAGGGCCTCGACAAGCTCGCGCGGCAGATCGCGGAGCCGGTCGAGTGGGCGGCCTGTCTCGCTGCCTGCGTGGAGGCCGGCGCGACCGCGTTTCTCGAACTCGGCCCCGGGCGCGCGCTGGCCGAGATGGCAGGCGGCGCGTATCCCGCGCTGCCGGCGCGTAGCCTCGCGGATTTCCGTTCCGTCGACGGCGTGACGAGCTGGCTCGCGCGCGTCGCGGCCGGCTGACCGGCGGCCCGAAAAACGACCTGAAACACTCCCGCCGGGCACCCGTTCAGCACTGTGTGTTGCGTCGGCGCAGCAGCGTCGCAGCCGGCGCTTGCCACGCGAATTGGCATCGCTACAATGGCGCCCGCCATGAGACCAGCCGCCTTCCTTCTCGCCGCGCTTTGCTGCGCGGCGAGCGCCCACGCCAGCCTGATTCCGTCCGATGCCGCATCGGTCGGCACGTACTTTTCGTATGACAACGCGGCGGCCGACGCGACCGTCGACCTGATCGAGCAGGCTCAGCGCCGCGTGCTGCTGGCCGGCTACACGCATGTGCCGCCCGCCGTCGCGAGCGCGCTGCGCGCGGCCCGTGCGCGCGGGATCGAGGTGCGCGTCGTGCTCGTGCGCTCGCCGCGCGCGGGCAAGACCAGCGGCGCAGGCTATCTGAAATCCTCGGGCATCGATGTGGCGATCGATTCGCGGCACGGCGATCCCGCGCCGCGCTTCGTGATCGTCGACGACAGCGTCGCGCTGACGACGCTGTCCGACGGCGCGGCCGCGCATGCCGAGACAATGAACGTGTTCCAGCGCGCGCCCGAGCTCGCGCAATCCTACGCGCAGTCGTTCTGGCGGCTGTACCGGCAGGCCAGCGGCCTCTGACCCTTGCCTTCGGCGGCGCGCACGCCGGTGTGACCCCGCTTGCATCGGCGCCGCCGATGAACCATGCTCGTTGACAGGCGCCGGCGCGGGTTTCGCGCATCCGGCGCAGCGGCAGGGAGCCGATCGTGACCGAGTATTTTGCAGATCGCGCCGATGCGGGCCGCCAACTGGCCGACGCGCTGAGCGACTATGCGGGGCGTGGCGACGTCGTCGTGCTCGCGTTGCCGCGCGGCGGCGTGCCCGTCGCGTATCCGGTCGCCTGCGCGCTGCGCGCGCCGCTCGACGTGCTGGTCGTGCGCAAGCTCGGTGTGCCGTGCGAGCCCGAGCTCGCGATGGGCGCGATCGCAACGGGTGGCGCGATGCATCTGCAGCGTTCCGTGATCCGTTCGATGGGCGTGACCGACGCGCAGCTTGCCGACGTGATCGTGCGCGAGACGGCCGAACTGCATCGCCGCGAAGCGCTGTATCGCGGCGCCGCGCCGCCGCTGCTGGTCGACGGGCGCATCGCGATCGTCGTCGACGACGGCGTTGCGACCGGCGCGTCGATGCGTGTCGCGCTGCAGGCGCTGCGCGAGCGCCACCCGGCGCGCATCGTGGCGGCTGCGCCGGTCGCGCCGGCGGGCGCGCAGCATGCGTTCGACGACCTGGCCGACGCGTTCGTCACGGTATCGCAGCCGCTGTCGTTCTTCGGGATCAGCCAGTTCTACGCACGCTTCGAGCAGACGAGCGACGACGAGGTGCGGACGTTGCTCGACGCGGCCCGCACGCAACGCGGCATCACGCCCGCCTGATCCGGCGCGAGCGCGGGCGAGGGCGGCCGGCCTCGGCCAGCGCGAACACGCGCTGCAGCATCGGATGGACATTGTCGCGCCAGCGCACGCCGGTAAACAGCCCGTAGTGATCGCAATCGTCGATATCGATGCGATAGCGCTCGTCGGCCGTGAGGCCGCTGCACATGTCGAGTGCCGCGTGCGTCTGGCCGGCGCCCGTGACCGCGTCGCAGCGGCCTTCGACGGTCAGCAGCGTGACGCCGCGCAGCGCGGCCGGCTCGACGCGCCGGCCGCCCACGTCCCACGTGCCGTTCGCGAGGCACATGCGCTGGAACACGATGTCGACCGTGTCGAGGAAATACTCGGCGGGCATGTCGAGCAGCGCCGTGTATTCGAGCAGCGCGCGCCGCGCACCGGCGAGCGCGGCCATGTCGAAGCGCGACGCGGCCAGCGCGTACGCCTCGACCAGCGACATGAAACGCTGCGGGTACATCAGCGCGATCTCGCCCTGCTGGAGATAGGTCGGGAACACCTGGCGGCCGTGCCCCGCGAAGCCGGGCGGCACGATGTCGATCAGGTGGCGGCGGCACCAGCCGAGCGAGCGGGCGGCTGCCGCGGTGCCGAGCGCGCTCGGATTCAGGCGCGCGTCGAGCGGGCCGCCGATCAGCGTGATGCTCGCGGGCGGCGCGAGGCCGCGGGCCGCGCGCAGTGCGAGCGCGCCGAGCGCCGGCACGGTCGCCTGGCACACGGCGACGACGTGCAGCGGCCGATCGTCGAGCGCGAGCCCGTCGATGAAGCCGTCGAGCGTCGCGACATACTCGTCGAGCCCGAAGCGGCCCGATGCGAGCGGCACGTCGCGCGCATTGCGCCAGTCGGTCACGCACACGTCGCCGTCGGCGAGCAGCGTCTCGACGGTTTCCCGCATGATCACGGCCGCGTGCCCGGCGAGCGGCGCGCACAGCAGCACCGTGCGCCGCGCGTCGGCACGCGTGAAGCGCCGCAGGTCGCAGAACGGCGTGCGCGCGGCGATTCGCTCGCTGATGGCCGGGCGCTCGATGTCGAAGCTCGGCGGCCGGGCCGGCTGCCCGAGCAGCGGCTCGAACAGGTCGTCATAACACGACGACGCGGCGTGCGGCAGCGTCGCCGCGGGCCACGCATCGAACGCGTGCCGCGTCGCCGCGCGCCAGGCGCGCATCCATTCCCGCTGCTGCTCGACGAGGGCATACCACATGGCGGACCTTGGGGCGGAAGAGGCGTGAATCTGCATTATGGCCACTGTGGCCCGGTAGCGGGGGGCTTGGTACGCTGCCGGCCGATGCGTAGTATCAAGCGGACGCGCGCGAGCACGCTAGCCGGCGGCTCGCGACGCTGCTACAGTCGTCGGTCCCATTCCCCTCAAGCGGAGCGTTTGCGATGAAGCTGATCGGCATGCTGGATTCCCCGTTCGTGCGCCGTGTCGCCATTTCGGCGAAGCTGCTCGACCTGCCGTTCGAACACGAGTCGATCTCGGTGTTCCGTCACTTCGAGCAGTTCAGGGCGGTCAACCCGGTCGTCAAGGCGCCGACGCTCATAACCGACGATGGCGCGACGCTGATCGATTCGTCGCTGATCGTCGACTATCTCGATCACCTGGTCGCGCCGGAGCGGCGCCTGCTGCCCGACGCCGCCGATGCGCGGCTGCGCGCGCTCGTGCCGGTCGGCTTCGCGCTGGCGGCGGCCGAGAAGGCCGTGCAGGTCGTCTACGAGCAGGCGCTGCGCCCGTCCGACAAGCAGCACGCGCCGTGGATCGAGCGCGTGCTGAGCCAGCTCGAGGGCGCGTACGGCAAGCTGGAGCCGCTCGTCGCGGCCGCGAACGGCTGGTTCGGCGGCGCGCGCCTGCTGCAGTCCGACGTGACGGTCGCGGTGGCGTGGCGCTTCACGCAGTTCATGTCGGCCGACTACCCGGTGCTCGCGCGGATCGATCCGGCCCGCTATCCGGCGCTCGCCGCGCATTCGGCGCGCACGGAAGCGCTGCCGGCGTTCGTCGAAACGCCGCTCGTCTAGGCCTGGCGGCCCTTGGCGGCGGGGCGCGAGGCCGCCCCGCGCCGTTGCCTGCCGGCCGCTTGACGCTGCCAGGCAAGCCGCCGCCGATTGTTCTCGGTGGCCGACAAGTGACTTCGCATTCGCGCCGTTTATCCGGAAGCGGCCGATCCCTAGAATCCACTCCATCGAATCACGCATTGCCAGATGGAGCCGATGATGAAAGCCCTGATCGAATCAAGCCTGTACCACCCGTCCGTCGTGTTGCCGCTTGCCGCGCTGACGCAGTTGATGGTCGAGCGCGATTTCAATCTCGGCCAGGTCGGGCTGATCGTCGCGGCACGCGGCGCGCAGGCGGCGGTGTCTCGCTCGCGTGCGCTGATCTTCTGCCGTCACGGCGAAGCGCACGCATGAGGGCGCTCGCGGCCAAAGGATGAAAAAAAGCCCGGCCGGCGCAAGCCGGTCGGGCGGATCGGATTCGATCGGGCCCCGGCTTCGGCCGGGGCTTTTTCATGGGCGACCCTCAGGCGCGTGCGGGCGACACGACGCTGTACATCTCCGAGTCGTCCTCCTCGCGCAGCTGGCGAGCGAGCTGGTGCGCTTCGCGGCGCGTCGCGACGGCCGGCGGCGAGCCCTTGAGCGGCTGGCGCGCAGTTTCCGCGAGCGCGACGACCGACACGATGCCGATCACGGCGGCGCCCATCATGTAGTACGCGGGCATCATCAGGTTGTGCGTCACGTCGACGAGCCACGCTGTCATCAGCGGCGTCGTGCCGCCGAACAGCGATACCGACACGTTGAAGCCGATCGCGAGCGCGCCGTAGCGGATCTCGGTCGGGAACAGCGCCGGCAGCGCAGACGGCATCACGCCGGTGAAGCAGGACAGCAGCACGCCGAGGATCAGCAGGCCGCCGAACACCGACGCCGTGGTGCCCGCATGGATCAGCATCATCGACGGGATCGACAGCACGAGCAGCCCGACACAGCCGGCGAGCATCACCGGCTTGCGGCCGATCCGGTCGGACAGGCGGCCGGCATAGAGCGTCATCGGCATCATCAGCACCATCACGAGCAGCACCAGCACGAGGCTGTGCGATTCGTCGAAGTGCAGCGTCGACGACATGAAGCTCGGCAGGTATGACAACACCATGTAGTCGGTCACGTTGAAGATCAGCACGAGGCCGACGCACAGCAGCAGCGCACGCCAGTTGCGCATCAGCGTTTCGCGGAAGCGCGCCGTCGGCACGGCCTTGTCCTGCGCTTCGCGCTCTTCGGCCTGGCGCTTGAACGCGGGCGTTTCCTCGAGCTTCATCCGGATGTAGAGGCCGATCAGGCCGAGCGGGCCGGCGATCAGGAACGGCACGCGCCAGCCCCACGACAGCAGTGCTTCCTGCGACAGCGATGCGGTCAGCAGCGCGACGACGCCCGCACCCATCACATAGCCGATCAGCGTGCCGAATTCGAGGAAGCTGCCCATGAAGCCGCGGCGCTTGTCCGTCGAGAATTCGGCGATGAAGGTGGCCGCGCCCCCGTATTCGCCGCCGGTCGAGAAACCCTGCACGAGGCGCGCGACGAGCAGCAGCATGGGCGCCATGATGCCGATCGACGCGTAGCTCGGGATCAGGCCGATCGCGAAGGTGCCGACGGCCATCATGATCATCGTCGCGGCGAGCACGCGCTGGCGGCCGATGCGGTCGCCGAGCGGGCCGAACACCATGCCGCCGAGCGGGCGCACGAGGAACGCGGCCGCGAACGTGCCGAAGGTCGCGAGCAGCTGCGCGGACGGGCTGCTGGACGGGAAGAACACCTTGCCGAGCGTGACGGCGATGTAGCTGTAGACGCCGAAGTCGAACCATTCCATCGCATTGCCGATGGCCATCGCGCTGACGGCGCGCTTGAGCAGGCTCTGGTCGACGACGGTTATGTCGTCCGCGGCGAGCGGAGCGTCGCCGGACGAAGTGGAGGAAGAAGCAGCGGTCGGGCTGACGTGTGTTGCGGTCAAGGTCATGCACTCCTTTGACTGCGCCGGAACGGGCGGGCCGTCCGACACGGTTTGCCTGCAAGCGCGGTGTCGCGTGCGGCGCGTCGGGGCAGGCCATTAAGCGCTTACTGCACAATGGGCGGTAAAGGGCCGTAAGGGGCTGCTTCGACGCGGGCCCGATGGGCCGTCGCGACAGTGCGCTCATGAAGAATGGGCCGCATGATGCTGGCGGCAGATGCCGGTGCGGACGGAGGTCCGGCGTTCCGGCAAGCGCCCCGAAATGGGGCAACGAAACGAGAAAAGCGGGCCTGTCGGGCGGGCTTTCCTGTGGGTGCAATTTCGGTTGAAGCGCCGGCCCGCAACGCGCGGACGGACTTCTCGCGAAATCGAATAGACAGAGATTGAATGTTGAAACAGGCGACATGATAGCACGATGACGGATGATCGTGCAAATTGCCGGGAGACACCCGTCTGGCGGGGCGTCCGGCGCGACCGGCTCGGGTATGATCGGCGGCGCGCGGCAGGGCCGTGCAGCCCCCGGATGCGGGGGCGAATTCACGAGGAACCGGATGACCGAACTGCTGAGGATCGCGGCGCTGTTCGCCGCCACCGCACTGGCCGAAATCGTCGGCTGTTACCTGCCGTGGCTCGTACTGAAGGGCAGCCGGCCGGCCTGGCTGCTGGTGCCGGCCGCGCTGTCGCTCGCGTTGTTCGCGTGGCTGCTGACGCTGCACCCGAGTGCTGCGGGGCGCACGTATGCCGCGTACGGCGGCGTGTATATCGCGGTTGCGCTGGTCTGGCTGCGGGTGGTCGACGGCATCGCGCTGACCCGCTGGGACGTGGCCGGCGCGGTGCTTGCGCTCGGCGGGATGGCGGTCATCGCGCTGCAGCCGCGCGCGTAAGCGCGGCCGCAGCGCGTGCCGCGTGGGTCAGGCCGTTTCGGCAGCGCCCGCGTCGGCGGACGTGCGCCACACGCATGTGCCCTTGACCGACTTGTCGAGTTCGTCGAGCTGCGCGTGGTGCGCGGCGAGCTCGTCGTCGCTCGCGGCCACCACGGCCAGGTCGAGCGCGGCGAGCGACACGCGCTGGCCGTTCGCCGCGCCGCCGTCGGCGCCCGCGTCGTCGAGCATGTCGATCACGAGGCTGTCCTGGCCGCGCGTCATTGCGAGATACACCTCGGCGAGCAGCTCCGAGTCGAGCAGTGCGCCGTGCAGCGTACGGTGCGCGTTGCTGATGCCGAAGCGGTCGCACAGCGCGTCGAGCGAGTTGCGCTTGCCGGGGAACATCTGCTTGGCCTGCACGAGCGTGTCGATCACGCCGCCGCAATGTTCGGTGAACGGCGGCAGGTCGAGCCGCGAGAATTCGGCGTCGAGGAAGCCAAGGTCGAACGGCGCGTTGTGGATGATCAGCTCGGCGTCCTTCACGAAGTCGAGGATCTGGCTGGCGACTTCCGCGAACTTCGGCTTGTCGCTGAGGAATTCGGTCGTGAGGCCGTGCACGGCCAGTGCGCCCGGATCGCTGTCGCGCTCGGGGTTCACGTAGAAGTGCAGGTTGTTGCCGGTGAGCCGCCGGTTCAGCAGCTCGACGCAGCCGATTTCGATGAGGCGGTCGCCCGTGCGGGCGTTCAGGCCGGTGGTTTCGGTATCGAGGATGATCTGGCGCATGTCGGGAAAAACGAAGGAAACAGGGGAGTGGCCGGCGTTCAGGCCGTGAGCGATTCGACGCCGCGATTCGCGAGCGCGTCCGCGCGCTCGTTTTCGGGATGGCCCGCGTGACCCTTGACCCAGCGCCACTCGACCTCGTGCTGCGCGACGAGCGCGTCGAGCCGCTTCCACAGGTCGGCGTTCTTCACGGGCGTCTTCGCCGCGGTGACCCAGCCCTTCTTCTTCCAGCCGTGGATCCACTCGCTGATGCCTTTCTGCACGTATTGCGAGTCGGTGTGCACGATCACCTGGCATGGCCGTTTCAGCGCCTCGAGCGCGGCGATCACGCCCATCAGTTCCATGCGGTTGTTGGTCGTGTTGGGCTCGCCGCCGAACAGCTCCTTTTCGCGGTCGCCGTAGCGCATCAGTGCGCCCCAGCCGCCGGGGCCGGGGTTGCCCTTGCAGGCGCCGTCGGTATAGATGTCGATGGTATCGATTGTCATGAATGTTCTTGATGGGTGGTCGGGGAGGCCGCGGGCGTCAGGCCTGGCGCGAGCACGGGTTTTTTCATCTTGATCTGGCCGACCAGGCGCATGCCGCGCACGCGCTTGACGGCCGTCACCATGTAGACGGCGCCGAAGATCGGCCACCAGCGGTCGCCCGCGGCTTCCATGAAGCCGTAGCGGGCCAGCCACTTGTCGGTGACGAGCGGCGGCCGGTAGCAGCCGAAGCGGCCGCGTTCGAGGTCGAAACCGAGCAGCTTGATCCAGTCCTTGAGCCGGATGAACGCGATCTGGTCGCGCGTGGCCGGCACGAACGGGTGGTTCGCCATGCGCCCGAACGATTGCCGCATGCCCCACAGGCTGAGCGAATTGAAGCCGGTGATCACGAGCTGGCCTTCCGGCATCAGCACGCGCTCGGCCTCGCGCAGCAGGCGGTGCGGGTCGGACGTGAATTCGAGCGTGTGCGACATCACGATCAGGTCGACGCTCTGCGATTCGAACGGCAGGTCGAGCAGGTCGCACCACGTCGTGCTGCGATCGGCGGGCGCGTGCTCCGGCGCGTGCGCTTCGCGCGCCCACGGATACTGGTACGGCGCGCTCGCGCCGCTCGCCGGATCGAGCACGAGGCCGCGATACGGCATGCGGTTCTCGCGCAGCGCGTCGAGCTGCGGCAGGCCGAGCTGCAGCGCGTGGAACCCGAAGACGTCGGACACGATCCGGTCGAGCTGCGCCTGCTCCCAGTCCAGCACGTAGCGGCCGGGAGGCGAGTCGGTCCAGGCGGGCCAGTCTATAATTTGACGATCAGGCATAACGATGATTGCGCGCCCATGAACGAGCTGGAGTACGTGCCGGTACCGGCATTCGAAGACAACTATATCTGGCTCGTCTCGGACGGCCGCGATGCGATCGCCGTCGATCCGGGTGAAGCCGCGCCCGTACGCCGGGTTCTTGCCGAACGAGGCTGGCGGTTGACCGCTATTTTACTCACGCACCATCACGCCGACCATGTCGGCGGTGTCGAGTCGCTGCGCAATAGCCAACCGGCCGATGTGCCGCTGACCGTTTACGGCCCTGCGGCCGAGGCGATCGGCGTGGTCACGCGGCCGCTTTCGGGCGGCGATCGCGTGACGCTCGACGCGCCGGCCGTCGCGTTCGATGTGCTCGACGTGCCCGGTCATACGCGCGGCCACATCGCCTATTTCCAGGCGGCCGGGCAGGGCGCCGCGGTGCCGCACGTGTTCTGCGGCGACACGCTGTTCTCGTGCGGCTGCGGCCGCCTGTTCGAAGGCACGCCCGCGCAGATGCTCGCGTCGCTCGACGCGCTCGCGGCGCTGCCGGGCGACACGCGTGTGCATTGCGCACACGAATATACGTTGTCCAATATCCGCTTCGCGCTCGCGTGCGAACCGGGCAACGCGGCGCTTGCCGCGTGGCGCGACGACGCGCAGGCGCTGCGCGCGCGCGGCGTGCCGACGCTGCCGACGACGATCGCGCACGAGCGCGCGGTGAACCCGTTCATGCGCGCGGACAGCGCCGCCATCCATGCGACGCTCGAGGCCGAGCTTCACGAAACGGTGCCGGATCGTCTGGCGGCGTTTACGCTGATGCGGGAGTGGAAAAACCGGTTCAGATGATCATTTCCGGAGGACTCCAAAGCTCAAGCGGTGTCTGTAAAAATTGCTCCAAATGTAGGATTTCGCTGAGTTTTCGGTGTTTTTATTGACGTGAAGCACGCACTTCCGTAGTATCGCCAGCAATTTCCAGCCGTCGGAAGCCGAGATTTTCATGCGACTTATATTGAGTGCGATGGTGGTCCTGCTGCTCGCCGCTTGTGCGAGCCAGGCTCCTGTCGCCGACAACGCCGCCGATTCGCAGGCGACGTCCAACTACCTCCGTAAATCAGCCACCGCCAAAGAAACTGTCGACGTCGACAAGCAATCCGTCGGCGACCTGACCAGTGCGGACTCCGATCTCTGGGGCCGCATCCGTCGCGGCTTCCAGATGCCCGACCTGCAGAGCGACCTCGTCGACATGCAGACGACCTGGTACACGCAGCGTCCCGATTACGTGCAGCGCATGACCGAGCGCTCGCAGAAATACCTGTATCACATCGTCGAGGAACTCGAGGCGCGTCACATGCCGACCGAGCTCGCGTTGCTGCCGTTCATCGAATCCGCGTTCAACCCGCAGGCGCTGTCGGTCGCGAAGGCGGCCGGCATGTGGCAGTTCATGCCCGGCACGGGCCGCACGTACAACCTGAAGCGCAACATGTGGCAGGACGAGCGGCGCGACGTGCTCGCGTCGACGAGCGCCGCGCTCGACTACCTGTCGCGCCTGCATGACATGTTCGGCGACTGGTATCTGGCGCTGGCCGCTTACAACTGGGGCGAGGGCAACGTGCAGCGCGCGATCGCGCGCAACCAGGCGGCCGGCCTGCCGACCGACTACCAGAGTCTGCGGATGCCGAACGAGACGCGCAACTACGTGCCGAAGCTGCAGGCGGTGAAGAACATCATCGCGAGCCCGAAGCAGTACGGCCTGACGCTGCCGGACATCCCGAACCACCCGTATTTCGTGACGGTCACGACGTCGCGCGACATCGACGTCGCGGTCGCCGCGAAGCTCGCGAACCTGTCGCTCGACGAATTCCGCTCGCTGAACCCGTCGTTCTCGAAGCCGGTGATCCTCGGCGCGACCGAACCGCAGATCCTGCTGCCGTTCGACAACGCGTCCGCGTTCGAGAAGAACCTGAAGGCATACAACGGCCAGCTTTCGACGTGGACCACCTATACGGTCAGCGAACGTGCGCGGCCGGCCGCGATCGCCGAGAAGATCGGCGTCGACGCCGATACGCTGATGTCGGTCAACAAGATTCCCGCCGGCATGCGCCTGAAGCCGGGCTCGACGATCGTCGTGCCGCGCGGCGATGACGACGACGAGGACATCAGCGCCGACGTCGCCGAAAACGGCGCGCTCGCGATGGAGCCGGACGTACCCGACACGCGCAAGATGCTGATCCGCGTGCGCCGCAAGCAGTCGATGGCGGCGATCGCCGGCCGCTACGGCGTGTCGGTCGGCCAGCTCAAGGCATGGAACCGCACGCACCGCGATCTCGCGATGCCGGGCCAGGCGCTCGTTCTGCACGTGCCGGTCGGTCGTTCGATGCCGGCGGAACCCGGTCCGGAGCGGATCGCGACGTCGGTCGGCGGTGCGCATATCGAGCGCGCGAGCCTGGCGGTGGGCGGCAAGTCGCACGGCGCGAAGCGCGGCGCGGCAAAGCCGGCGGCCAAATCGGCGAAAGCTGCACCCGCGAAGGCCGCGCCGGCCAAGGCTGCCGCGCACAAGGGCAAGAAGAAGTAACGCGGCTGCGCAGCGCGGCGGGCGGCCGGTCCGGGTCGCGCGATTGCGCTATCATCCGACGAATTGCGACGAAACGCCGTCACCGAGGTGACGGCGTTTTCGTTTGTGCGCGGCGTGGGGGCCGCTTCGACAGTCTTCATATAACAAGGGGAAGCGATGTCGTCGGTGCAGGTGAGGGTGCTCGCGCTGTTTTCGATCGGGTATTTCGTGTCGTATGTGTTTCGCGGCGTCAATCTGGGTTTCGCGCCGTTCGTCACGCATGAGCTCGGGTTGTCGGCCGCCGATCTCGGCCTGCTCACCAGTCTCTATTTCCTCGGCTTCGCGGGCGCGCAGATCCCGGCCGGCGTGATGCTCGACCACTTCGGCCCGCGCCGCGTGACGGCCGGCATGCTGCTGTTCGCGGCGGCCGGTGCTGCCGTGTTCGGCGCCGCGCACGGCATCGGAACGATGATGATCGGCCGGCTGCTGATCGGCGTCGGCGTGTCGGTGTGTCTCGGCGCGGCGTTCAAGGCGCTCGCGCAGCACTTCCCGGTCGGCCGGCTGCCGCTCGTCAACGGCCTCGTGATGGCGGTCGGCGGCCTCGGCGGCGTCGTGGTCGGTTCGCCGCTGACCTGGCTGCTCGGCTGGACGAACTGGCGCGCGATCTGTTTCGGCCTCGCGGTGCTGACGGTGATCGTCGCGGCCTCGATCGGCTTCGGCGCGCCCGAAGCGAAGCAGGTGCGCCACCAGGGCGGGCTCGTCAGCCAGTTCAAGGGCACGTGGCACATCCTGAGCAGCCGCGCGTTCTGGAAGATCTCGTCGTTCTCGGTCGTCACGCAGGGCGTGTTCTACGCGATGCAGTCGCTGTGGGTCGGGCCGTACCTGCGCGACGTCGCGGGGTTCGATGCGCCGCATGCCGCGCGCCTCGTATCGGTGCTCGGCTTCGCGATGATGGCCGGCTGCGTCGGCTTCGGCGCCGCGGCGCGCGTGCTCGAGCGGCGCGGTGTGTCCGTCTACGCATTCTGCGGCGTCGGCATGGCGCTGTTCGTCGCGACGCAGGTCGCGATCGTCGCGCGCATGCCGTTGCCGCCGGCCGTGCTGTGGGCCGCATACGGGATGTTCGGCGGCGTCGGCATCCTGACCTACGCGGTGATGGCCGGACACTTTCCCGCCCACCTGATCGGCCGCGCGAACACGACGCTCACGCTGGTGATCTTCCTGCTGATCTTTGCGTTCCAGATCGGTGTCGGCGCGGTGCTGTCGCACTGGCCCGCGCTCGACGGCCGTTATCCGGCGGCCGCGCACTTCACCGCGTGGGGCGTGCTGCTTGCGCTGCAGCTCGCGAGCGCGGTCTGGTACGTGTGGCCCGCGCGCGGCGCTGGCCAAGCGCACTGATCCGGCGGTACGCTGATGGGTGGGGCGGCTGCGGAAACGGGGCCGCAGCATGTCGAGCGTGCGTCGTGGCGCGTGTGCCGTACGGCGCTGCCGGTGGCGGCGCGCGCATGATCGGACGGCCATATCGATTGAAGATAGGGCCATTTTCGGGCTATAATTTGAAAGTTTGTGCTGATCAACCTCGCACCCTAGCGCCTACCTCATTCATCCCGTTCATCCGCCGCACGCCGTCTGCCGGGCGATGCCGCGAAGCCTCGTGCGCCACGCGCCGGGTTCGCGTCTCGACAACGCAGGCCGCGTCCAGCTAGCGACTACGCGCGCCCACGCAGCGCGGCGCTCGCGCGGCAGGGTAAACAGGTCGGCAGCAGGGTGTTCCCCAAGGAGCCTCCCGTGTTGCCGTCTTTTTCTCCCGCCTTGCTTGCACTCGCCGACGGCACGGTCTTTCGTGGTTATTCGATCGGGGCCGAAGGCCATACGATCGGCGAAGTCGTGTTCAATACCGCGATCACCGGCTATCAGGAAATCCTGACTGATCCGAGCTACGCGCGCCAGATCGTCACGCTCACCTACCCGCATATCGGCAACGTCGGCGTCAACGCCGAAGACGTCGAAGCCACGAAAGTCCATGCCGCCGGCCTGATCATCCGTGATCTGCCCACGCTCGCATCGAACTTCCGCATGGACCGCACGCTCGGCGATTACCTGCGCGACGAAGGCGTCGTCGCGATCGCCGGCATCGACACCCGCAAGCTGACCCGCATCCTGCGCGACAAGGGCGCGCAGAACGGCTGCATCCTGGCCGGTTCGGATGACGAGGCGAAGGCGATCGAGCTCGCGCGTTCGTTCCCGGGCCTCGCGGGCATGGATCTCGCGAAGGTCGTATCGACCACGAAGCCGTTCGAGTGGAAACAGACGGAGTGGCGCCTCGGCAGCGGCTACGGCATGCAGGAAGCGCCGAAGTACCGCGTCGTCGCCTACGATTTCGGCGTCAAGTACAACATCCTGCGCATGCTCGCGGAACGCGGCTGCCAGGTGACGGTGCTGCCGGCGCAGGCGAGCGCGGCCGATGCGCTCGCGCTGAATCCGGACGGCATCTTCCTGTCGAACGGCCCCGGCGATCCGGAGCCGTGCGATTACGCGATCGCGGCCACGAAGGAATTCATCGAGCGCGGCGTGCCGACCTTCGGCATCTGCCTCGGCCACCAGATCATGGGCCTCGCGGTCGGCGCGAAGACGCTGAAGATGAAGACGGGCCACCACGGCGCGAACCACCCGGTGAAGGATCTCGGCGACGGTCGTGTCGTGATCACGTCGCAGAACCACGGCTTCGCGGTCGACGCGGATTCGCTGCCGGCCAACGCGCGCGTGACGCACGTGTCGCTGTTCGACGGCACGCTGCAGGGCTTCGAGCTGACCGACAAGCCGGCGTTCTGCTTCCAGGGCCACCCGGAAGCGTCGCCGGGCCCGCACGACATCGGCTATCTGTTCGACCGTTTCACCGCGCTGATGGACGCGGCGAAGCAGCGCAACGCCTAACGCAACCGACGCAACCGAAGGACGGGAGATTCGCATCATGTTCGGCCACGCACTCGGCATCACGGATATCTGGACCTACGTGTTCGGCGTGATCTTCATCATCCTGCTGCCGGGGCCGAACTCGATGTACGTGCTGTCGCTCGCGGCGCAGCGCGGCGTGAAGGCCGGCTATCGCGCGGCCTGCGGCGTGTTCGTCGGCGACACGGTGCTGATGGTGCTGTCGGCCGCGGGCGTCGCGTCGCTGCTGAAGGCGAATCCGCTGCTGTTCTCCGTCGTCAAGTACGGCGGCGCCGCGTATCTGCTCTACATCGGCACCGGCATGCTGCGCAGCGCGTGGCGCAAGCTGCGCGCGCCGGCGGGCGGGCCCGCCGAGGCGCCGCAGGCGGTCGACGGCGAGCGGCCGTTTCGCAAGGCGCTGATCGTGAGCCTGCTGAATCCGAAGGCGATCCTGTTCTTCATCTCGTTCTTCATCCAGTTCGTCGACCCGGCATTTCCGCATCCCGCGCTGTCGTTCGTCGTGCTCGGGGCGATCGCGCAAAGCGCGAGCTTCCTGTACCTGAGCACGCTGATCTTCGCGGGGGCGCGGCTCGCCGAGCACTTCCGCCGTCGCCGCAAGCTCGCGGCAGGCGCGGCGAGCAGCGTGGGCGGCCTGTTCATCGGATTCTCGGTGAAGCTCGCGCTCGCGACCATGAGCTGAGCGCTGCCGGCCGACCCACGACAACGATTACTTATTGAATTCACAAGCCATGCCAAAACGCACAGACATCAAGAGCATCCTCATCATCGGCGCCGGCCCGATCATCATCGGCCAGGCGTGCGAGTTCGACTATTCGGGCGCGCAGGCTTGCAAGGCGTTGCGTGAGGAGGGCTACAAGGTCGTTCTCGTCAACAGCAACCCGGCGACGATCATGACCGACCCCAACACGGCCGACGTGACCTACATCGAGCCGATCACGTGGGAAGTCGTCGCGCGCATCATCGAGAAGGAGCGCCCGGACGCGATCCTGCCGACGATGGGCGGCCAGACCGCGCTGAACTGCGCGCTCGACCTGCATCACCACGGTGTGCTCGAGAAGTTCGGCGTCGAGCTGATCGGCGCGTCGCCGGAAGCGATCGACAAGGCGGAAGACCGCCAGAAGTTCAAGGAAGCGATGACCAAGATCGGTCTCGGCTCCGCGAAGTCGGGCATCGCGCATTCGATGGAAGAAGCGACCAAGGTGCACGCCGAGATCATGGCGGGCACCGGCGGCAGCGGCTACCCGGTCGTGATCCGTCCGTCGTTCACGCTCGGCGGCTCGGGCGGCGGCATCGCGTACAACCGCGAAGAGTTCGAGGAAATCTGCAGGCGCGGTCTCGACCTGTCGCCCACGCGCGAACTGCTGATCGAGGAGTCGCTGCTCGGCTGGAAGGAATACGAGATGGAAGTCGTGCGCGACCGCGCCGACAACTGCATCATCGTCTGCTCGATCGAAAACCTCGACCCGATGGGCGTGCACACCGGCGACTCGATCACGGTCGCGCCGGCGCAGACGCTCACCGACAAGGAATACCAGATCCTGCGTAACGCATCGCTCGCGGTGCTGCGCGAGATCGGCGTCGACACGGGCGGCTCGAACGTGCAGTTCTCGATCAACCCGAAGGACGGCCGCATGGTCGTCATCGAAATGAACCCGCGCGTGTCGCGTTCGTCGGCGCTCGCATCGAAGGCGACCGGCTTCCCGATCGCGAAGGTCGCCGCCAAGCTGGCGGTCGGCTACACGCTCGACGAGCTGAAGAACGAAATCACCGGCGGCCAGACGCCGGCGTCGTTCGAGCCGACGATCGACTACGTCGTCACGAAGATCCCGCGCTTTGCGTTCGAGAAATTCCGTGAAGCCGATTCGCGCCTGACGACGCAGATGAAGTCGGTCGGCGAAGTGATGGCGATCGGCCGCACGTTCCAGGAATCGTTCCAGAAGGCGCTGCGCGGCCTCGAGGTCGGCGTCGACGGTCTCGACGAGAAGTCGACCGACCGCGACGAGATCGCGATCGAGATCCACGAGCCGGGCCCGGACCGCATCTGGTATGTCGGCGATGCATTCCGGATCGGCATGACGGCCGAGGAAATCTTCGCGGAAACCGCGATCGACCCGTGGTTCCTCCATCAGATCGAGCAGATTATCCTGAAGGAAAAGGCGCTCGCGGGCCGCACGCTCGCGTCGCTGACGTTCGACGAGCTGCGCTACCTGAAGCAGAGCGGCTTCTCCGACCGCCGCCTCGCGAAGCTGCTCGGCGCGACGCCGGAAGACGTCCGCAAGCGTCGCGTCGAGCTGAACGTGCGCCCGGTCTACAAGCGCGTCGACACCTGCGCGGCCGAATTCGCGACGAAAACCGCGTACATGTACTCGACCTACGAGGAAGAGTGCGAGGCGCAGCCGACCACGAACAAGAAGATCATGGTGCTGGGCGGCGGCCCGAACCGGATCGGCCAGGGCATCGAGTTCGACTACTGCTGCGTGCACGCGGCGCTCGCGATGCGCGAGGACGGCTACGAAACGATCATGGTCAACTGCAACCCGGAAACGGTGTCGACCGACTATGACACGTCCGACCGCCTGTACTTCGAGCCGCTGACGCTCGAAGACGTGCTCGAGATCGTCGACAAGGAAAAGCCGGTCGGCGTGATCGTCCAGTACGGCGGCCAGACGCCGCTGAAGCTCGCGCTCGACCTCGAGGCGCACGGCGTGCCGATCGTCGGCACGTCGCCGGACATGATCGACGCGGCCGAAGACCGCGAACGCTTCCAGAAGCTGCTGCAGGATCTCGGCCTGCGCCAGCCGCCGAACCGCACCGCACGCGCCGAAGACGAAGCGCTCAAGCTCGCCGAGGAAATCGGCTACCCGCTGGTCGTGCGCCCGTCGTACGTGCTGGGCGGCCGCGCGATGGAAATCGTCCACGAGCCGCGCGACCTCGAGCGCTACATGCGCGAGGCCGTGAAGGTGTCGAACGATTCGCCGGTGCTGCTCGACCGCTTCCTGAACGACGCGATCGAGTGCGACGTCGACTGCATCTGCGACGGCGAAGCCGTGTTCATCGGCGGCGTGATGGAGCACATCGAGCAGGCTGGCGTCCACTCGGGCGACTCGGCATGCTCGCTGCCGCCGTACTCGCTGTCGAAGGAAACCGTGGCCGAGCTGAAGCGCCAGACGGGCGCGATGGCGAAGGCGCTGAACGTGGTCGGCCTGATGAACGTGCAGTTCGCGATCCAGCAGGTGCCGCAGGCGGACGGTTCGAAGCAGGACATCATCTACGTGCTCGAAGTGAACCCGCGCGCGTCGCGCACGGTGCCGTACGTGTCGAAGGCGACCAGCCTGCCGCTCGCGAAGATCGCGGCGCGCGCGATGGTCGGCCAGAAGCTCGCGCAGCAGGGCGTGACGAAGGAAGTCGAGCCGCCGTACTTCAGCGTGAAGGAAGCGGTGTTCCCGTTCGTCAAGTTCCCGACCGTCGATCCGGTCCTCGGGCCTGAAATGCGTTCGACCGGCGAAGTGATGGGCGTCGGCCAGACGTTCGGCGAAGCGCTGTTCAAGTCGCAGCTCGCGGCCGGTTCGCGCCTGCCGGAGTCGGGCACGGTGCTGCTGACCGTGATGGACGCCGACAAGCCGAAGGCCGTCGAAGTCGCGCGCATGCTGCACGACCTCGGCTACCCGATCGTCGCGACCAAGGGCACGGCTGCCGCGATCGAAGCGGCCGGCGTGCCGGTGAAGGTCGTGAACAAGGTGAAGGACGGCCGTCCGCACATCGTCGACATGATCAAGAACGGCGAGATCGCACTCGTGTTCACGACGGTCGACGAGACGCGCCAGGCGATCGCCGATTCGCGTTCGATCCGCATGAGCGCGCAGGCGCACAAGGTCACGTACTACACTACGATGTCGGGCGCGCGCGCGGCCGTCGAAGGCTTGCGCTACCTGAAGGATCTGGAAGTCTATGATTTACAAGGTCTTCACGCTCGCCTAAACTAAGCGGTCAGTTTCCTGTCGAAGCAATACGTGCCGCGGTTAAGCGGTGTTTCCGGTTCGCCGGAAACGCGCTTAATCGCGGTGATTTTTTTTAAAGCCGTTTTTAGCGATTGAGCCGTTTATGAGCACCATTCCGTTGACAAAGCGTGGCGCAGAGCAACTGCGCGATGAATTGCAGCGCCTCAAATCCGTCGAGCGGCCGGCCGTGATCAACGCGATCGCGGAGGCTCGCGCACAGGGCGATCTGTCCGAAAACGCCGAATACGATGCCGCGAAGGAAAAGCAGGGCTTCATCGAGGGTCGTATCGCGGAAATCGAATCGAAGCTGTCGGCCGCGCAGGTCATCGATCCCACCGTGCTCGATGCCGAAGGCCGCGTGGTCTTCGCGTCGACGGTCGAACTCGAGGATCTCGAGTCGGGCGACACCGTCAAATACCAGATCGTCGGCGACGACGAAGCCGATATCGATCACGGCCTGATCTCGGTCAGCTCGCCGATCGCGCGCGCGCTGATCGGCAAGTCCGAAGGCGACGTCGCGGCCGTGCAGGCGCCGAGCGGCGTGCGCGAATACGAAATCATCTCGGTCAGCTACATCTGAAGCGGGGCGACGTGATGCCGCATCGCGTGTTCCGTCTGCTGTCGGCCGTGTGGGTCGGCAGCCTGCTGACGATCGGGTATGCGGTCGCGCCCGTGCTGTTCAAGACGCTGGAGCGGATGACGGCCGGTTCGGTCGCCGCCCAGTTGTTCCGTATCGAGGCGATCCTCGGTGTCGTGTGCGGCGTGCTGCTGCTCGCATTGTCGAACCAGCAGGTGCGGCGCGGCAGCAGCGAATATCGCAGCGTGCGCTGGATCGTCGCCGCGATGGTCGTGTGCGTGCTGGCCGGGTATTTCGCACTGCAGCCGTTCATGAACGCGCTGCGGGTGGCCGCGATGGACGCGGGCACCGATATCGCGAACTCGCCGTACGCGAGTCGCTTCGGGATGCTGCACGGCGTCTCGAGCGTGTTCTATCTCGTCGAGAGCGTGCTGGGGCTGATGCTGATCTGGCGTCTGCCGGCGCGCGACGCCTGAGCGCGGCACGGCGTGACCGTGCCGCGTACGCTTTTTACTTGTCCTGGAACGGCCGCTTGGTGCTTGCCTGACGCTTTTTCGCACGCTTCACGTTGCCGCCCGCCGTCACGCGCTCGTTGCCGCGCACGACGACCTTCGTCGGCTTCGGACGACGCACGGGGCTCGCGTTCGGCGACACCTTGACGACCTTGACGGTGCGCGGTGCGCGGCCTTTCCTGTCGTCGGCGGCTTCGGCCGCGCTCGGCAGCGTGCCGGCGCGACGGCCGCGGGCCGGGGCCGCTGCGGCGGCTTCGGGTTTCCAGATCACCAGCAGCTTGCCGATGTGCTGGATCGGCGCCGCGCTCAGGCGGTCGCAGATCTCGTCGTAGATCGCGACGCGTTCGTCGCGTTCGTCGCCGAACACGCGGATCTTGATCAGCTGGTGCGCGGCGAGGTGCACCTTGATTTCCTTGAGCACGGCGTCGGTCAGCCCTTCGGCTCCGATCAGCACGACGGGCTTGAGCGCATGGGCCTGGGAGCGCAGCGCGGAGCGCTCGGCGGGAGAAAGCGAAAGGGCGGGCATGGAAATGTCGAAATCTAAATAAGGGCGCGCGGCCTGAAAAGCGATCGCGGGAAGTTACCGCGTCAGCCGTGCGCCGAAACCACGTAAAATCGCGGCTTGGGCCTGAAAAGGGGCCGCAGCCGCGCGAAGAAGACGCGTATTATCCGCTAAAAGCGCGGCTTCACGAAGCAAATGGCAGCAATCTCTCTCTCGAATGGCAAAAAACCGCTTTAACCAGCACTGGCTGCACGACCACATCAACGACCCGTACGTCAAAATGGCGCAGCGGGAGGGCTATCGCGCGCGTGCCGCGTACAAGCTGAAGGAAATCGACGAGCAGGACAAGCTGATCCGTCCGGGCCAGGTGATCGTCGATCTCGGCGCAACGCCGGGCAGCTGGAGCCAGTATGCCCGCAACAAGCTCGCGCAGGGCAAGAAGCGCGACACCGAGCGCGAAGGCGGCATCGACGGCACGATCGTCGCGCTCGACCTGCTGCCGATGGAGCCGATCGCCGACGTCCATTTCATCCAGGGCGACTTCCGCGAGGACGAAGTCCTCCACCAGCTCGAGGAAGTGCTCGAAGGTCGTGCGGTGGACCTTGTTATTTCGGACATGGCCCCCAACCTCTCCGGCGTGGCCTCGGCGGACGCGGCGCGCATCGAGCATCTCTGCGATCTGGCGCTCGAGTTCGCGCAGAACCATCTGAAGCCGGATGGTGCGCTGCTCGTGAAATGCTTTCACGGCAGCGGCTACAGCCAGATCGTCGAGAAATTCAAACAGCAGTTTAAGACCGTCGCGCCGCGCAAGCCCAAGGCGTCCCGCGACAAATCGTCCGAAACGTTCATTTTGGGTCGGCATCTGAAGCATCCGCGCTGATGCGGAGCGGGGTGCCGCAAACGGGCTCCGGCCCTTGCCGGACAAGCGAAGCGCTATCGCGGCGGTTGTCAATGCTTATGGCGAGGGTGGTCGGACTGGATTAGAATGACCGAGGGGCGCCGCAAGGAAAATGTAGGCGCTCGTCTACGAGTGAAGGAGTGGTGCTTTGAACAACAATATGTTTTCGAAGGCAGCGGTGTGGTTAGTGATCGCACTGGTGCTGTTTACGGTGTTCAAGCAGTTCGACAAGCCCCGCGTTCAGGAAGGCGTGTCCTATTCGCAGTTCATGGACGACGCCAAGAACGGCAAGGTCAAGAACGTCATCGTTCAGGGGCGCAACCTCACCGTCACTCCGGCTGATGGCCAGAAATACCAGATCGTGTCGCCCGGCGACATCTGGATGGTCGGCGACCTGATGAAGTACGGCGTGCAGGTCAGCGGCAAGGCCGACGACGAGCCGAACGCGCTGATGTCCGCGCTGTACTACCTCGGGCCGACGATCCTGATCATCGTGTTCTGGTTCTACATGATGAGGCAGATGCAGGGGGGCGGCAAAGGCGGCGCCTTCTCGTTCGGCAAGTCGCGAGCGCGGCTGATCGACGAGAACAACAACGCGGTGAACTTCTCCGACGTCGCGGGCTGCGACGAAGCGAAGGAAGAAGTGTCCGAGCTCGTCGACTTCCTGCGCGATCCGCAGAAGTTCCAGAAGCTGGGCGGTCGCATTCCGCGCGGCGTGCTGCTCGTCGGCCCGCCGGGTACCGGCAAGACGCTGCTCGCCCGCGCGATCGCGGGTGAAGCGAAGGTGCCGTTCTTCAGCATCTCGGGTTCGGACTTCGTCGAAATGTTCGTCGGCGTCGGCGCGGCCCGTGTGCGCGACATGTTCGAGCAGGCGAAGAAGCATGCACCGTGCATCGTGTTCATCGACGAAATCGACGCGGTCGGCCGTCATCGCGGCGCCGGCATGGGCGGCGGCAACGACGAACGCGAACAGACGCTGAACCAGATGCTGGTCGAGATGGACGGCTTCGAGGCGAACTCCGGCGTGATCGTGATCGCCGCGACCAACCGTTCCGACGTGCTCGACAAGGCGCTGCTGCGTCCGGGCCGTTTCGACCGCCAGGTCTACGTCGGTCTGCCGGATATCCGCGGCCGCGAGCAGATCATGCGCGTGCACCTGCGCAAGGTACCGATCGCGAACGACGTCGATGCGGCCGTCATCGCACGCGGCACGCCGGGCTTCTCGGGCGCCGATCTCGCGAACCTCGTGAACGAGGCTGCGCTGTTCGCGGCACGCCGTGGCAAGCGCATCGTCGAGATGCAGGATTTCGAGGACGCGAAGGACAAGATCTTCATGGGTCCGGAGCGCAAGTCGGCCGTGATCCGCGAGGAAGCGAAGCGCGCGACCGCTTACCACGAGTCGGGCCACGCGGTGGTTGCGAAGCTGCTGCCGAAGGCCGACCCCGTGCACAAGGTCACGATCATTCCGCGCGGCCGTGCGCTGGGCGTCACGTGGCAGTTGCCGGAGCATGACAACGAGACGTATTCGAAGGACTACCTGCTGGACCGCCTCGCGATCCTGTTCGGTGGCCGGGTGGCGGAAGAGTTGTTCATGAACCTCGTCAGCACCGGCGCATCGGACGACTTCAACAAGGCAACGCAGACGGCGCGCGCGATGGTGGCACGCTTCGGCATGACCGATGCGCTCGGGCCGATGGTCTACGTCGACGACGAGAACGATGCGTCGCCGTTCGGCCGCGGCTTCACGCGCACGATCTCGGAAGCGACGCAGCAGAAGGTCGATTCGGAAATCCGCCGCGTGCTCGACGATCAGTACAACCTCGCACGCCGCCTGCTCGAAGAGAACCGCGACAAGGTCGAAGCGATGACGGCCGCGCTGATGGAGTGGGAGACGATCGACGCCGATCAGATCAACGACATCATGGAAGGCCGTCCGCCGCGCTCGCCGAAGAGCTCGCCGGCCGTCGGCGGCGATTCGTCGGGCGGTGGCAGCAGCGCCGAGGTCAAGCCCGGCAACGCGCCGGCGCCTGCTTCGCCGGCGGCATAACCTCCGCTTTAGCACCGTTCACGGGCTGGTGTGGCTTCACACCGGCCCGTTTTGCATTCAACCACGCCAGTCGCTCGTGTCCGATTCCGCTGTCACTCCATCCATTCCCGCGCCGCTCCAGTGCGGCCGCTTCGCACTGACGTTCGAGCGCCCGCTCGTGATGGGCATTCTCAACGCCACGCCCGATTCGTTCTCCGACGGTGGCCGCTTCCTCGCGCGTGACGATGCGCTGCACCAGGCCGAGCGCATGATCGCCGAAGGCGCGGACCTCCTCGATATCGGCGGCGAATCGACGCGCCCCGGCGCGCCGCCCGTACCGCTCGACGAGGAGCTCGCGCGCGTGATTCCGCTCGTCGAGGCGCTGCGGCCGCTGAACGTGCCGCTGTCGATCGACACCTACAAGCCGGCCGTGATGCGCGCGGCGCTGGCCGCCGGCGCGGACCTGATCAACGATATCTGGGGGTTCCGCCAGCCGGGCGCGATCGACGCGGTGCGCGACGGCAACTGCGGGCTGTGCGCGATGCACATGCTCGGCGAGCCGCAGACGATGCAGGTCGGCGAGCCGGACTACGGCGACGTCGTGACCGACGTGCGCGATTTTCTCGCCGCGCGCGCGCAGGCGCTGCGCGACGCGGGCATTGCGCCGGAGCGGATCTGCGTGGATCCCGGCTTCGGGTTCGGCAAGGCGGTCGTCGACGACAACTATGCGCTGCTGGCCGCGTTGCCGGAGACGGCGCCCGCGCGGCCCGACGGGCGTGCTTATCCGATCCTCGCGGGCATGTCGCGCAAGTCGATGCTCGGCGCGGTGATCGGCGGCAAACCGCCGATGGAGCGCGTCGCGGCGAGCGTGGCGGCCGCGTTGTGCGCGGTCGAGCGCGGTGCGGCGATCGTGCGCGTGCACGACGTCGCGGCGACGGTCGATGCGCTGAAAGTCTGGAATGCCGTGCGCGAAGCCGCGCGGCAACGATAAGTCAGAAGACGAAGGAGGAAGATTCGCTATGGGACGTCGATATTTCGGCACGGACGGCATTCGCGGCACGGTGGGCGAGGCGCCCATCACGCCGGATTTCGTATTGCGCCTCGGTTATGCAGCCGGCAAGGTGCTGGCCAGCTCGGCCGACGTCGCGGCAGGCTCGCGTCCGACCGTGCTGATCGGCAAGGACACGCGCGTGTCGGGCTACATGCTCGAAGCCGCGCTCGAGGCCGGCTTCTCGGCGGCCGGGGTCGACGTGATGCTGGCCGGCCCGATGCCGACGCCGGGTGTCGCGTATCTGACGCGTGCGCTGCGCCTGTCGGCCGGCGTCGTGATCAGCGCGTCGCACAACCCGTATCACGACAACGGGATCAAGTTTTTCTCCGCTGACGGCAACAAGCTGCCCGACGACACCGAAGCCGCGATCGAAGCGTGGCTCGACAAGCCGCTCGAGTGCGCGTCGTCCGACGGCCTCGGCAAGGCGCGCCGCCTCGACGACGCGGCCGGCCGCTACATCGAGTTCTGCAAGAGCACGTTCCCGGCCGCGTTCAACCTGCGCGGGCTGAAGCTCGTGGTCGATTGCGCGCACGGTGCCGCGTACCAGGTCGCGCCGCACGTGTTCCACGAGCTCGGCGCGGACGTGATCCCGATCGGCGTCGCGCCGAACGGCTTCAACATCAACGACGGCGTCGGCGCAACCGCGCCCGACGCACTGGTGCGCGCGGTGCGGGCGAACCACGCCGATCTCGGCATTGCGCTCGACGGCGATGCGGACCGCCTGCAGGTCGTCGATTCGACCGGCCGCCTGTACAACGGCGACGAGCTCCTCTACGTGCTCGTGAAGGACCGGATCGCGACCGACGGCAAGGTCGAAGGTGCGGTCGGCACGCTGATGACGAACCTCGCCGTCGAAGTCGCGCTGCAGCGCGAGGGCGTGAAGTTCGTCCGCGCGGCGGTCGGCGACCGCTATGTGCTCGAGCAGTTGCGCGAGCACGGCTGGCAGCTCGGCGCGGAAGGCTCGGGCCATATTCTGTCGCTCGACCGGCATTCGACCGGCGATGGCATCGTGTCGGCGCTGCTGGTTCTGGCCGCACTGAAGCGCAGCGGCCGAACGCTCGCGCAGATGCTCGATGGCGTCACGCTGTTTCCGCAGAAGCTGATCAACGTGCGGATGAAGCCGGGCGCCGACTGGAAGGGCAGCACGTCGATCCGCGCCGCGATCGACGCAGCCGAAGCCGCGCTCGCCGGCAGCGGCCGCGTGCTGATCCGCGCATCGGGCACCGAGCCCGTGCTGCGCGTGATGGTCGAAGCGCAGCAGGCGGCCGATGCGGTCCGCCATGCGGAGACGATCGCCGACGCGGTGCGCGCGGCGACGACCTGACGCACGATATCGGCGCGGGGCGGCCTGCCGTCCGCGCGCCGGTTCTCCGGTGAATCGGTATCCGGCGGCTTCGGGGCGCCGCAATTTCGTCAGACGCAAAGGTTTGCGCTACCTATAGTGTGTCGCGTCGACCAACGCATTGCCGGACAGAAGTTTTCTTCCGACCCCTGATATTTGACCCGCAGCGGACAGGGGCTTCCCGTGCCGCCGACGCTGCGCTACGATCCGCCGGCGTACCTGAAAAACGGGTGTTCGCCCCGTCCTCGCCTAGCAGGCAATTTTTGCCGCCATCGCCGTTCCGGTGCCGCCCAGGCGCCGCCCGCGCCGCACCCGATACTCCCTTTCAACCAGTCATGTTACTGTCACGCCAGTTTCATCGATTGTCACATTACCGTCATGAGGAGCCCCTAACCTTCGCGGTGCCGTAGTCATCCGCTCACACACTGGAGGTCTCATGAAATTGATGCAAACCGCGATTGCCGGCCTGGCTGGCGCGCTTTTCGCCGTTGCCGCGCAAGCTGCCGACATCACGGGCGCAGGCAGCACGTTCGCGATGCCGATCTATACGAAATGGGCTGCCGACTACCAGCAGTCCGGCGGCGCGAAGGTCAACTACCAGGGTATCGGTTCGTCGGGCGGCCTGAAGCAGATCAATGCAAAGACGGTCGATTTTGCCGGTTCGGACGCTCCGCTGAAGGATGAAGAGCTCGCGAAGGAAGGCTTGTTCCAGTTCCCGACGGTGGTCGGCGGCGTGGTGCCGGTCGTCAACGTGCCGGGCGTGAAGGCCGGTGAACTGACGCTGTCGGGCCCGGTGCTCGGCGACATCTACCTCGGCAAGATCAAGAAGTGGAACGATCCGGCGATCGCCGCGCTGAACCCGAAGGTCAAGCTGCCGGATACGGACATCGCCGTCGTTCGCCGTGCTGACGGCTCGGGCACGAGCTTCATCTGGACGAACTACCTGTCGAAGGTCAACGACGAGTGGAAGTCGAAGATCGGCGAAGGCACGACGGTCAACTGGCCGACGGGCACGGGCGGCAAGGGCAACGACGGCGTTGCGGCCTTCGTGCAGCGCCTGCCGGGCGCGATCGGCTACGTCGAGTGGGCGTACGCGAAGAAGAACAACATGACCTACACCGCGCTGAAGAACTCGACGGGCACGGTGGTCGAGCCGAAGACGGAAACGTTCAAGGCCGCTGCTGCCGGTGCGAACTGGTCGAAGTCGTTCTACCAGATCCTGACGAACCAGCCGGGCAAGGACGCATGGCCGGTCGTCGGCGCGACGTTCGTGCTGCTGCACGCGAAGCAGGACAAGCCGGAGCAGGGCGCGGAAACGCTGAAGTTCTTCAGCTGGGCGTTCAAGAACGGCGAGAAGGCAGCCGACAGCCTCGATTACATCTCGCTGCCGGCGACGGTCGAGACGGAAATCCGCAAGCAGTGGAAGACGAAGGTGACGGACGCGTCGGGCAAGCCGGTCGCCGCCGAGTAAGCAATGCAGCGGTTCACTGCCCGGCCGCGCCGGTCGGGCAGTGTGTGCGGTAAAGCCGGGCGTCACGGCGCCCGGCACTCAAAAGCAGGCAACCATGTCTGAGATTTCCTATACGTCCTCACGGTCCGCCGACGGTGCATCGCAACGCGCGCCGAGCCGTCTCGGGGACGTTGTGTTCGGCGGCCTCGCACGGCTCGCCGCGATCGTGACCCTGCTGCTGCTGGGCGGGATCATCGTTTCCCTGATCATTGCGTCGATGCCGACCATCCAGAAGTTCGGCCTCGGCTTCCTGTGGCAATCCGAGTGGGATCCCAACTCGGACATCTACGGCGCACTCGTGCCGATCTACGGCACGATCGTGACGTCGGTCATTGCGCTCGTCATCGCGGTGCCCGTCAGCTTCGGCATCGCACTGTTCCTCACCGAGCTGTCGCCCGTGTGGCTGCGCCGTCCGCTCGGCATCGCGATCGAGCTGCTCGCCGCGATTCCGTCGATCGTGTACGGCATGTGGGGGCTGCTCGTGTTCGCGCCGATCTTCGCCGAATACTTCCAGAAGCCGCTCGGCCGCCTGCTCAAGGACGTGTGGGTGCTCGGGCCGCTGACGTCCGGCCCGCCGATCGGCATCGGCATCCTCGCGGCCGGCGTGATTCTCGCGATCATGATCATCCCGTACATCGCATCGGTGATGCGTGACGTGTTCGAGGTCACGCCCGTGCTGCTGAAGGAATCGGCGTACGGGATCGGCTGCACGACCTGGGAAGTGATGTGGAAGGTCGTGCTGCCCTATACGAAGACCGGCGTGATCGGCGGCGTGATGCTCGGCCTCGGCCGCGCACTCGGCGAAACGATGGCCGTGACGTTCGTGATCGGCAACACGAACCTGCTCGACAGCGTGTCGCTGTTCGCGCCGGGCAACAGCATCACGTCGGCGCTCGCAAACGAATTCGCGGAAGCGCAACCGGGTCTGCATACGTCCGCGCTGATGGAACTGGGCCTGATCCTGTTCGTGATCACGTTCATCGTGCTGTCCATCTCCAAACTGCTGCTGCTGCGTCTCGAGAAGGGAGAGGGCAAGAAATGAGCGAGCCCATCATGAATTTCCCGGGGCCGGACGGCGCCGTGCTCGAAGCGATGCGCGAGCGCCTGCAGCGCAAGCGCAAGGCCATCAACGCGATCGCGCTCGCCGCATCGCTCGGCGCCATGGCGTTCGGCCTGCTGTGGCTCGTGTGGATCCTGTACACGACGCTGCACCTCGGTATCGGCGGCCTGTCGCTGCAACTGTTCACCGAATCGACGCCGGCACCGAACACAGAAGGCGGCGGTCTCGCGAACGCGATCGTCGGCAGCCTGCTGCTGTGCGGTTTCGGCACGCTGGTCGGCACGCCGATCGGCATCCTCGCGGGCGTCTATCTCGCCGAATACGGCCAGAAGAACCTGCTGGCGAGCACGATCCGCTTCATCAACGACATCCTGCTGTCCGCGCCGTCGATCGTCATCGGCCTGTTTGTGTACGCGCTGGTCGTCGCGAAGTCGGGGCGCTTCTCGGGGTGGGCCGGCGTGATCGCGCTCGCGCTGCTGCAGATCCCGATCGTGATCCGCACGACCGAGAACATGCTGAAGCTCGTGCCGAACGCGCTGCGCGAAGCAGCCTTCGCGCTCGGCACGCCGAAGTGGCGAATGGTGCTGAAGATCACACTGCGCGCCTCGGTGGGCGGCATCATCACGGGCGTGCTGCTCGCGGTCGCGCGGATCGCCGGCGAAACGGCGCCGCTGCTGTTCACCGCGCTGTCGAACCAGTTCTTCTCGTGGGACATGAGCCAGCCGATGGCGAACCTGCCCGTGACGATCTACAAGTTCGCGATGAGCCCGTTCGCGGAATGGCAGTCGCTCGCATGGGCGGGCGTGTTCCTGATTACGCTCGGGGTGCTCGGACTCAACATCCTGGCGCGCTCGGTCTTCTCGAAAAAGTAACGGCGGAGCAATCCGATGAATATGGCAGAGAGCCACCTGAATCCCGTCGCGCGCACCGCAGCGCCCGTCGGCACGCACGACGCGGCGAACGATCGCCCGCTCGCGCCGCTGAACGCGAAGATCGAGGTCAACAACCTCAACTTCTTCTACAGCAAGTTCCATGCGCTGAAGAACATCAACCTGCGCATTCCCGAAGGGAAGGTGACGGCGTTCATCGGCCCGTCGGGTTGCGGCAAGTCGACGCTGCTGCGCACGTTCAACAAGATGTTCGCGCTCTATCCGGAGCAGCGCGCCGAAGGAGAAATCCTGATGGACGGCGAGAACCTGCTGACGACGAAGCGCGACATCTCGCTGCTGCGCGCGCGCATCGGCATGGTGTTCCAGAAGCCGACCCCGTTCCCGATGTCGATCTACGACAACATCGCGTTCGGCGTGAAGATGTTCGAAAAGCTCACGCGCTCGGAAATGGACGACCGCGTCGAGTGGGCGCTCACGAAGGCCGCGCTGTGGAACGAAGTGAAGGACAAGCTGGGCCAGAGCGGCTACGGTCTTTCGGGCGGCCAGCAGCAGCGTCTTTGCATCGCGCGCGGCATCGCGATCCGTCCGGAAGTGCTGCTGCTCGACGAGCCGTGCTCGGCGCTCGACCCGATCTCGACGGGCCGCATCGAGGAACTGATCGCGGAGCTGAAGAGCGACTACACGGTCGTGATCGTCACGCACAACATGCAGCAGGCCGCACGCTGCTCGGATTACACGGCCTACATGTACCTGGGCGAGCTGATCGAGTTCGGTGAAACCGAGAAGATCTTCATCAAGCCGGTGCGCAAGGAAACGGAAGACTACATCACCGGCCGCTTCGGCTGATGACGGAGAACAACAGCCATGTCGGATAAACATCTGTCGAGCCAGTTCGACGCGGACCTGAATGCCGTGTCGTCGAAAGTGCTGGAAATGGGCGGGCTCGTCGAGTCGCAGATCGTCGGCGCGATGCGCGCACTCAACGAATTCGATCGCGATGCGGCCGAGAAGGTGATCACGGCCGAGGAAACGCTGAACGCGATGGAAGTCGACATCGACCAGGAATGCGGCAACATCATCGCGCGGAGGCAGCCTGCCGCGCGCGACCTGCGTCTTTTGATGTCGATTTCGAAAACGATTACGAACCTCGAGCGCGCCGGCGACGAGGCCGAGAAGATCGCGAAGCGCGTGCGCCGCCTGGTCGACGAGCCGGCCGCGCGCGCGGTCAACATCGCCGAGATCAAGGTGTCGGGCGAGATGGCCGTGACGATCCTGCGCCGCGCGCTCGACGCGTTTGCGCGCCTCGATACGGTGGCCGCTGCGCAGATCGTCAAGGACGACAAGGAAATCGACATGGAATTCCGCGCGTTCGTGCGCAAGCTCGTGTCGTACATGCAGGAAGATCCGCGCACGATCTCGGTCGGCCTCGATTACCTGTTCATCGCGAAGGCGATCGAACGGATCGGCGACCACGCGAAGAACATCGCCGAATTCATCATCTACATCGTGAAGGGCACGGACGTGCGGCACCAGCCGCGCGACACGCTCGACCGCGAAGCCAACAGTTAACGCGACAACGTACAGGAAGAAAAGAGGTGCCGATGCCCAGCAACATTCTCGTCGTTGAAGATGAGCCCGCGATTTCCGAACTGATCTCGGTGAATCTCCAGCACGCCGGTCACTGCCCGATCCGCGCGTACAACGCCGAACAGGCGCAGAACCTGATCAGCGACGTGCTGCCCGATCTCGTGCTGCTCGACTGGATGCTGCCGGGCAAGTCCGGTATCGCGTTCGCGCGCGACCTGCGCAACAACGAACGGACCAAACACATCCCGATCATCATGCTGACCGCGCGCGGCGACGAGCAGGACAAGGTGCTCGGCCTCGAGATCGGCGCGGACGACTACGTGACGAAGCCGTTCTCGCCGAAGGAGTTGATGGCGCGCATCAAGGCCGTGCTGCGCCGTCGCGCGCCGCAGCTGACCGAGGACGTCGTGTCGATCAACGGGCTGCGCCTCGACCCGGCCACGCATCGCGTCGCCGCGCATGCGGAAGGCAGCGAGATCAAGCTCGATCTCGGCCCGACCGAGTTCCGCCTGCTGCATTTCTTCATGACGCATCCGGAGCGCGTGCACAGCCGCACGCAACTGCTCGACCAGGTGTGGGGCGACCACGTGTTCGTCGAAGAGCGAACCGTCGACGTGCACATCAAACGATTGCGCGCGGCCTTGAAACCGGCCGGCTGCGATGCGATGATCGAGACCGTGCGCGGCAGCGGGTACCGGCTCGCCAAGCACGCGTAACGTATCCGGGCATGCCGTGTGCCACGGCATGCCGTTCATTCTTTCGGACGCTGAATCATGAACATCATCTGGGCGCGCTTTCTCGTGTCGCTCGTGCTGCTCGTGTTGATCGGCGTATTGGTCGGCGTCTTTGCCGGCCCGACCGCGGGCCTCGTGTTCGTGGCCGTGATGCTGATCGCGCAGGGCTTTTTCAGCACCTTCCATACGCAGCGTCTGTGGCGGTTGCTCGATGCGCCGGTCTACGGTGAAGTGCCGAGCGCGCCGGGCATCTGGGGCGAGATCTACTACCGTCTGCACAAGCTCGCGAAGCAGTGGCATGCGCAGGTGCGGCAGGTCGAGCAGCAGCATTCGCGCTTCATCCAGGCGATCCAGGCGTCGCCGAACGGCGTCGCGATGCTCGACGACCACGACCAGATCGAGTGGTGCAACGCGATTGCAGAGGTCCATTTCGGCCTCGATGCGAAGCGCGACCTGCGCCAGCACGTTACCAACCTGGTGCGCCATCCCGATTTCGTCCGTTACCTGAACGCGCAGCATTACGACGAGACGCTCGTGATGCGCGGCATGGGCGGTGCGCGGCAGAACGTGCTGGCCGTGCAGGTGTTTCCGTACGGCGAGAACCGCAAGCTGCTGCTCACGCAGGACATCACCGAGCTCGAGCGTACCGACGCGATGCGGCGCGACTTCGTCGCGAACGTGTCGCATGAATTGAAGACGCCGCTCACCGTGTTGTCGGGTTTCCTCGAGACGATGCGCGAGCTGCCGCTGAACGAGGAAGACCGCACGCGTTATCTCGAGATGATGGAGCAGCAGGCGTCGCGGATGCGGCACATCGTCACCGACCTGCTGGTGCTCGCGAAGCTGGAAGGCGAGAGCAAGCCGCCGGTCGATCGCGCGATCGACATGCGTGCCGTGTTCGACCATCTGAAGGAGGACGCGCAGACGCTGTCGAACGGGCATCACGACATCGCGTTCTCGATCGACGAGACGCTCGGCGTCACGGGCGCGCAGACGGAGTTGTTCAGCGCGTTCGCCAATCTCGTCACGAACGCGATCCGCTATACGCCGGACGGCGGCAAGATCGTCGTGTCGTGGCGCCGCGAAGGCGCGCAGGGCGTGTTTTCCGTCACGGACAGCGGCTTCGGCATTCCGGCCGCGGACCTGCCGCGGCTGACCGAGCGCTTCTATCGCGTCGACCGCAGCCGCTCGCGCGATACGGGCGGCACGGGGCTCGGGCTCGCGATCGTCAAGCACGTGCTGCAGCGGCACGACGCGCACCTGTACGTGCAAAGCGAGGAAGGGCGCGGCAGCACGTTCACCGCGCGGTTCCCGGGCTCGCGCATCATCGCGATCCGGCCGGCCGCGTACGAGGCATGATCGCGTAACGCTTCCATCGCTCGTTCGGCGGGCGGTGGCGCGTCAGGTAATAAAAAAGCGCAGCTCGTGTGTGAGCTGCGCTTTTTTATTGGTCGAGCGGTGCGCGACTCGCGCCGCGCCGCGGGATCACGAGCAGAATTTCGCGAGCAGCCCGAGTTGCGCGTTGCGGATCGTCTTGCCTGCGCGGCGCCGGCGGTAGTGACCGTCGCTGAGCATCTGCCAGGCCGACTGGTTGTCGCCGAGGCACACCGATAGGCCTTCGGCGATCACGCGCCGCTTGAGCTTGCGCTCGCGGATCGGGAACGCGACCTCGACGCGGCGGAACAGGTTGCGGTCCATCCAGTCGGCGCTCGACAGATAGACGTCCTCGGCGCCGCCCGCGTGGAAATAGTAGATCCGGTGGTGCTCGAGGAAGCGGCCGACGATCGAGCGCACCGTGATGTTTTCCGACAAACCCGGCACGCCGGGCTGCAGCGCGCAGACGCCGCGCACGATCAGGTCGACCTTCACGCCGGCCTGCGACGCTTCGTACAGCGCGGCGATCACCGTCGGCTCCAGCAGCGCATTCATTTTCGCGACGATGCGGGTGCGCTTGCCGGCACGCGCATTGTCGATCTCCGCACGGATCGATTCGACGATGCGCGGATGCAGCGTGAACGGCGACTGCCACAGCTCGTGCAGCGTGAGTTCGCCGCCGATCCCGGTCAGTTGCTGGAATACGTGATGGACGTCCTCGCAGATCTTCTGGTCGGCCGTCATCAGCCCGAAGTCGGTGTAGAGGCGCGCCGTGCGCGGGTGGTAGTTGCCGGTGCCGAGGTGCACGTAGCGGCGCAGCGTCGCCTTGCCGGCCTGCACGACGCGCCGCACGATCAGCATCATCTTCGCGTGGCACTTGTGGCCGACCACGCCGTACACGACGTGCGCGCCGACGGCTTCGAGCTGCGACGCCCAGTTGATGTTGGTTTCCTCGTCGAAGCGCGCGAGCAGCTCGACGACGACGGTCACTTCCTTGCCGTTGCGCGCAGCTTCCATCAGCGCGTCCATCAGCGGTGAATCGGTGCCGGTGCGGTAGATCGTCTGCTTGATCGCGACGACGCTCGGATCCTTCGCGGCCTGCTGCAGCAGTTCGAGCACGGGCTGGAAGCTCTCGTACGGGTGGTGCAGCAGGATGTCGCCGTCGTCGATCGCATCGAACATCGTCGGCGCGTTCGCGATCGCGGCCGGGGTCGATGCGGTGAACGGTGCGAATTTCAGATCGGGGCGGTCGACGAGATCGGGAATCTGCATCAGGCGCACGAGGTTCACCGACCCGGTCACGCGATAGCAATCCTTGTCGCCGAGTTCGCTTTCCTCGAGCAGGCGCCGCACGATGTGCGTCGGCGTGTCGGCCGACACCTCGAGGCGCACCGCGTTGCCTAGGTGGCGCGCGGGCAGTTCGCCCTGCAGCGCGACGCGCAGGTTCGTGATTTCGTCCTCGTCGACGAACAGCTCGCTGTTGCGCGTGATGCGGAACTGGTTGCAGCTCTTCACGACGAGTTGCGGGAAGAGTTCGCCGACAAAGCGTTGCATGAACGAGCTCAACAGCACGAAGCCGTGCTCGAAGCCCGACAGCGCGTGCGGCATGCGCACGACGCGCGGCAGCGCGCGCGGCGCCTGCACGATGCCCATCACGGCCTGCCGGCCGAACGCGTCGCGGCCTTCGAGCTCTACGACGAAGTTCAGGCTCTTGTTCAGCACGCGCGGGAACGGGTGGGCCGGATCGAGGCCGATCGGCGTCAGCACGGGCAGCAGTTCATCGAGGAAGTAGTGTCGCGCCCATTCGAGCTGCTCGTCGTTCCACGAGTCGGTCGCATGGAAGTAGATGCCTTCCTGTTCGAGCGCGGGCAGCACGGTTTCGTGCAACATCGTGTACTGTCGATGGACGAGCCGTTGCGCGCGTTCGACGACGAGATCGTAAGCATGCTGTAACGACATGCCGTCGGGCGTCAGCGCGCCGGGGTTGTCGCGAATCTGCTCCTGAAGGCCGGCCATCCGGACTTCGAAGAATTCGTCGAGGTTGCTGCTGGTGATGCAGATGAAGCGAAGGCGCTCGAGCAACGGAACCTGCGGATCGGCTGCCTGGGCCAGCACGCGCTCGTTGAAACCGAGGATGCCGAGTTCACGATTGAGAAGCGGGTAGCGGACGGACATCGGCAGAGTAGGGGATGATTCAGGCGATGATTCGAAAGGACGCTCGGAAACTCTCACGGTACGATGACGTGCTGATGACGAGAATGTATTTATATCGGCAAATTCTACGCTGTAACCGATTCGTCGCATAAATGTTTCGGCCATATACACGCGAGCGGTGTGCATGCCCGTGAAGCGTGGCAATGGCAAGCGTTCCACGCTTAAAATGTCGCCTTTGATTGACTGCCCCGTGTTGCCGGACCGGCTGCCGTGGGCGAACGCGCACGGAGCCCCAATCTGATGGTAACGACCCCCCACTTGCTGGCTGCCGTGGATCTCGGCTCGAACAGCTTCCGGCTGATCGTCGGTCGCGTCGAGGAAACGCCGGCAGGCAGCCAGATCTATCCCGTCGACGCGCTGCGCGAGCCCGTTCGGCTGGCCGCCGGCCTGTCGAGCGACAAGATGCTCGATCGCGCGTCGCAGGAGCGTGGCTGGGAGGCGCTCAAGCGGTTCGGCGAGCGCCTGCGCGATTTCCATCCCGATCATGTGCGCGCGGTGGCGACCAACACGCTGCGCGTCGCGAAGAACGCGGCCGAATTTCTCGGCGAGGCCGAAGCGGCGCTCGGTTTCCCGATCGAGGTGATCGCGGGCCGCGAAGAAGCGCGGCTGATCTATGCGGGCGCCGCGCACTCGGTGCCGGCGAGCGCCGGCAAGCGGCTCGTCGTCGACATCGGCGGCGGCTCGACCGAATTCATCATCGGCTCGCACTACACGCCGATCGTGATGGAGAGCCTCTATATCGGCTGCGTGAGCCACAGCCGTGCCTTCTTTCCGGCCGGCAACGTCGACGAATACACGATGCGGCAAGCCGAACTCGCGGCCAAGCGCGAGATCCAGATCATTTCGAGCGAATACAAGAAGGCCGGGTGGGATCAGGCGATCGGTTCGTCAGGCACCGCGCGCGCGCTCGCGGAGCTCGTCGAGGCGAACGGCTTCAACGATCCGGGCGTCGCGCACGGTATTTCGCGCGGCGGCCTCGAGCGCCTGAAGCGCGCGCTGATCAAGTCGGAGAACGTCAACCGGCTGAAGCTGGTCGCGCTGAAGCCCGACCGCGTGCCGGTGCTCGCGGGCGGCCTCGCGATCATGCTCGCGGTGTTCGAGGAGCTCGGCGTCGATTATGTCGATACGACCGACGGTGCGCTGCGTCTCGGCGTGTTGTACGACCTGCTCGGCCGCACGCAACACGAAGACATGCGTGCGGTGACCGTCGAGGGCTTTAC
Source organism: Burkholderia sp. BKH01 (assembly GCF_025685725.1). Taxonomy (NCBI): domain Bacteria; kingdom Pseudomonadati; phylum Pseudomonadota; class Betaproteobacteria; order Burkholderiales; family Burkholderiaceae; genus Burkholderia; species Burkholderia sp. BKH01. The sequence continues at coordinate 81,065 of NZ_JAOTQT010000019.1, forward strand.
TCGTCGCTACGGCGTCGATCGTGCGCAGGCCGAGCGGATCGGCACGCTCGCGGCGCGTCTCTACGACGAACTCGACGAAGCCGACGACGAAGCGCGCGAGGAAGGCCGGATGTTCCTCGGCTGGGCGGCCGCGTTGCACGAGATCGGCCTGTCGATCTCGCACAGCTCCTATCACAAGCATTCGGCCTATATCGCGAGCAACGCGGACATGCCGGGTTTTTCGCGCACCGACCAGGCGCGGCTCGCCGCGCTCGTGCTCGGTCACGCGGGCAAGCTCGGCAAGCTGTCGCAGGCGCGCGACGTCGAGTGGCCGCTGCTGTTCTGCCTGCGGCTCGCGGCACTGCTGTGCCGGCGCCGGACCGATGCGGGGTTGCCCGACATTTCCGTTTCGCAGATGAAGAAGGGCGGGTATGAAGTGCGCCTGCCGAGCGCGTGGGTCGAGCAGAACCCGTTGACCGACTACAGTCTCAGCCAGGAGGCTGCCGAGTGGGAGAAGGTCGGTATCCCGTATCGCGTGGTGTATACCGGCGCGTAACAGGCCGATAGCGGGGCCCGGACGGGCTCTCGGGCGGGGGCGTGCGGTTGCGGCCCTCAGGCGTGCCGCATGATCGTTCTGACGCCCGCTCAATCCGACGAGCAGACGATCGCGGTCAGGAACGGGAACGCCTGCTTGACGGTCGCGTCGCTGCCGGCCTTGCGCACGGCTTCCTCCACCGCGCTCTTCGTGCCGCGCACCACGACGCCGTAGGCCCATTCGCCGATCGGCGTGCCGTCGCCCGGACGGAAGATCGGGTCGTTCGCCTGGTAACCGAGTACGACATAGACACCGAAGCCGTACGCCGTCAGCGAGCGGTTCGTGCGGAACGCGTTGACCGAGTTCGATTCGACGTGCATCGGCTCCGACTGGATGTCGCCGGCGGCAAGCAGCGGCGCGACGAACTTGTGGCCGGTCGAATGACAGTCGAGCGCGTCGTCGAGCGCCTTCGCGGACGCGGTGCCGGTGGTCGCGAGCGCGAGCAGCGATGCGCAGAGGGCGATCTTGAGAATGTTGTTTTTCATGCGCAGATGCGGGTTGTTCACGCGCATTATCGCGTGTTCCCGGAAGTGCCGTGCGCGGGCTGCTGTGTGCGTCGTCGGTAGCCTGGCTTGCGGTCGCGATCTGCCGCGCCATAGTTGAGGCGATGCGCCGTGAGCGCCGGGATACGGCAGAGGCCGACGCGTTGTCGCCTGGACGCCCAATTGATCCCTGCTATGAACCGGACTTCCGTGAGCCGGGAATCCGCACGACCGGTTCAAGGATCCAGAAACGGAAAAAGGGATTACGGTGTTAACCGTAACCCCTTGATTCCTTTGGTCGGAGCGATAGGATTCGAACCTACGACCCTCTGATCCCAAATCGGGTGCCCCTGCTATTTTCAACGTCGTTGGCGATCGATGAAAATTATAAGCCATTGATTTGATGTGGAATTTAAGCTCATTGCGATTTTGTGTACCGACTCACAACGCTACACGTAGTAGCAAAATGATAGCAACGATGAGCGATAGCGAGAAAAAGCGGCGGGCGGGCAAGGACGCCCTGAATTTTACGAAAGCGGCGATCGAAGCGTTGCCGATGCCAGAAAAGGGCTGGAAGTATTACTACGACACGAAGGTGAGCGGTCTAGCGATCGGCATCGGCCCGAGCAGCGTCAAGACGTTCATTCTCTATCGGAAAGTCAATCGTAAGCCGGAGCGGATCAAGATTGGGCGCTATCCCGATCTGACGGTGGATAAGGCGAGGACGCAAGCTCTGACCCCGATCGCAGACATCGCCCGTGGGACGAATCCAGCCGAGTTGAAGCGTGCCCGCCGCGCGGAGATGACTTTTGGCGAGCTGTTTGACCAGTACTACGAGAATCACAGCGTCCCGCACAAAAAGACGGCAGCGGAAGACAAGCAGAAATTCGAGAAATACCTTTCCAGTAATGGGGACGGTATCAACCTCGCGTCGCGGCAGCTATCGGAGATCACGAAGGCGACGGTTGCTCAACTGTTCACCAAGATCAGCAAGGATCACAAGGTGATGGCGAACCGGGTGCTTGCGCTTGTCAGCAGTATCTTTGGCAAGGCGATCGAATGGGGAATCTGGAGCCGGGTCAACCCATGCCACGGTATCCGCAAACATAGCGAAGTCAGCCGGGATCGCTTCCTGCAGCCGGACGAGCTGCCGAAGTTCTTCGAAGAGGTGTTGGCGTATCCGAATGCCACGGTGCGGGACTATATCCTGGTAAGCCTGCTGACCGGTGCGCGCAGGGGGAATGTTGTCGCGATGCGTTGGGATTAGGTGAACCTCGAGCGAGCGGAGTGGCGTATCCCGGATACGAAAAATGGAACGCCGCAAAGTGTTCCGCTGGTTCCGGATGTGGTGGCTATTCTGCGAGCGCGGGATAAAGATCGAGGAGACTCTCCGTTCGTGTTTCCGGGCTCCGGCGAGGTGGGGCATCTTGTTTCGCCGAAGAAGGCGTGGAAGATCATTCTCGATAAGGCCGGCATTGCCGATCTTCGGCTGCACGACCTACGTCGCACGATGGGGTCGTGGCAGGCGGGGATGAGAAGAAACATTTGCTGGCTGCGCTTCCAGTCGCCCAATAAAACCGAACGGAATTTGTTGGGAAGCAAAATTCCCGATGGTCCTGGCCACGTCAAACCCGACCGCCTGAGAGATGGGGTATGAATTTTTGTCAGACCATATTGTGGTTTTCTCGACCAAGGTACATTCTCATGACCTGTCGACGTCGCTAAAATTGCGGCGATATAGCGGGGAAGCCGTTCCCGTGAGAGCGTGGGCCGTTGAGCCTGCAAAAAAACAAGAAGATGGATAACGAATGAACATGACCGAAGTGGCTCAGGCGATTCGTGGCGGCCTGATCCAGCAAGATCGCCTGCTCAAGACGAGCATCCCATCTCTGCCGGAGAACGCGCTTGTTCCTCGCCGAGCCGCGACTTATTCCGAGCTTGGCCGTGACTTCAGTGTCACGCTCGACATGGTATCTACAGCAGGCGATATTGAGCTCAAAACGTTGATCGCTCAGCCGATGACCCTTTGGCTGCAGCAAGCGAACAAGTCTTATTTACCGATCAACGGATACATCCATACAGCTCGTAGACTTGGTGCTGATGGAAGCCTTTCAAGTTACCAATTATCTTTCGCTTCATGGATGCACTTCCTAAAGTTCCGCAGCGATATGCGGTACTGGCAGGACAAGAGCGTTGACGCCATCCTCACCGATGTATTCAATGCGCATCCACAAGCGCGAGGGCAATTCGAATTCGCCTTGCTGAAGACGTTACCCTCGCGCTCGTACTGCCGTCAGAGTGAGACGGACTGGAATTTTGTCCATCGATTGATGGAAGAAGAAGGCTTGTTCGGCTTTTGGCGTCAGGACAACGAGGGGAAGTCGCATAGGTTCGTCGTGACCGACGACATTTACTCGCTTGATGAGGTCTTGCCCAAACAGGTCGGATTCTCCAGGTCGGGCACAAGTAGCGAAACGGGCGCATTTACGCAATGGGCAGGGTCGCGGACGTTGCAGAGTACCGTGTACACGACGCGCACGTTCGACTATAAGGCGCCGTCCTCTCTGGCCAATCCCAAAGGTACGACGTTGCCGACGATGGCCGGTCAAGGAAATTTGCCGGAGCAGACTGAAGTCTACGAATATACCGGTGCCTACACGTATTTGAACCAGGATCGCGGTGAGCGTCTTTCGAAGATTCACCTAGAAGAATGGGAGTCGAGGGCAAAGCGATTCCTTGGTATCGGAGGTGTTCGGGCTATCGATGCCGGCCGTCGGTTCATGCTGACTGGCCATCCTGAGCACGATCATGATCAAGCCGGGCAGCGAGAATTCGCTGCGATCAAAGTGCGTCGGTACATTGAGAACAACCTGCCGTTATCGAATCACGAAGCGAACTTTCCGTATAGCTTGCAGAGCGAACTAGCGCAGGCGAAGTTCGAACAAACGGGAGAGGTCGTCACTCACGAAGATGGCTCGGCTGGTTTTTATCTGGTCGAAGTCGAGGCGCAGCGCGTGACGGTTCCGTATAGGAGCCCGTTCGAGCACAAGAAGCCAGCGATGGAGTTAGAGACGGCAATCGTTGTTGGGCCACAGGGCGAAGAGGTGTACACGGATGCACTGAACCGCGTAAAGGTCATGTTCGTTTGGGACCGACAGAACTCGGGTAACGCAAATGCCTCGTGCTGGGTGAGAGTCGCGCAGTCAGACACAGGCGGCGGCTACGGAAGCGTGCACGTTCCGAGAGTCGGTGAGGAAGTCCTAGTGGGCTACATAGGCGGAGATTGTGATAGGCCTATCGTCCTGCATCGTGTCTACAACGGTAGCGTTCAGCCGCAATGGCATAGCAACGGCATCTTGTCCGGCTACCGTTCGAAGGAGTATTCGGGGAGCGGTTATAACGAGATGGTCCTTGACGACGCGACAGGACAGAATCGAGCCAGATTGTTCAGCAGTACAGGGAGTAGCCTGCTTCATCTCGGATATTTGATTGAGCAACACGGAAACACGCGCGGTGCATTTATTGGTTCAGGCTTCGATCTGAAGACGGACTTGTCTGGCGCAGTACGTGCGGCGCAGGGGCTGTATGTCACTACGTATCAGAAGCCGGCAAATAGCCACCAACTCGATGTGAGTGAGGCGCAGCAGCAGCTCACTGGAGCTGAGGGCGCCATTGAGGCTATGTCACAGGCGAGCCAGCAACACCAAGCAGAAAGTCTCGGTGCCGGCCGCGATGCCTTGAAGACATTTACCAATGCGACTCAGGGCACCGTACAGGGCTCGCAATCAGGTGGCAGGACAGGAGACGGTGGCAAGGGCAGTGCGAACGCGTTCAAGACCCCCGTCATGTTGTTCGCAAGCCCGTCTGGGATTGCGCTGTCGACGCCGCAATCGGTCCATATCGCGAGTGATCAGCAAACCAATCTTGTTAGCGGGCAGAGCACATTTATCGCTAGTCGAAAGTCGTTGGTGGCGAGCGTCGCGGAGAAGATAAGCCTGTTTGTGCAGAACGCAGGGATGAAATTGTTTGCAGCCAAAGGGAGGGTGGAAATTCAGGCACAGGGAGCCGAATTGGACATGGCGTCGCAGAAGGACCTCTCAATCAAAAGCGTGGGCGGGAAAGTCGTGATTGCTGCAGCACAGGAAATCGGACTCTATGTGGGCGGTTCGTATATTCGCATCACATCGTCGGGTATCGAGAACGGTACGGTAGGACAAATCAGGGAGCGATGCTCATCCTGGGACGTTGAAGCTGCTGATTCAAAACAAGTACCTATGCCGTCGTTCTCTTCGGGCGAAGTCGCAAACACATACCTCCATTCCCTGTAATTTTATCTGACAGAATCGCTATGATTATTAGTCCACCTTTTGTGAATTTGGCTCAGCCCGATAGCGACCCGAACGTTGATCCTGCGCGGGATTCATTCCCTATGCTGGAGTGTGGTCCCGGGAATGGGGCATTTCCCGTTAGCTTTAATCTCGGATGGCACGGCGGAGCGCATCTGGAAGCTCCGGTCGACAGTCAAGGGCATCTGCTTCCGGTTAGAGCGATCGCAGACGGTACGATTGTGTTCGTTCGTGCAACGGATACGAAGAACAAGCCTGAATTGAACTATGCCGGCGTACGGACTGACGACGGCTGTGTGGTCATTCGGCACGACACGGAGATCGGAGACGGCGCGCAATCAAAGATCACCTTCTTTTCTGTGTATATGCATCTGCAAAGTGTCGAGCCACTGACAGTGGGAAAAAAAGTACACCGCAAGGATAAGCTAGGCTTACCGGGGATTGTGTATAGTCGACCGGGGCGCATCCATTTCGAAATTGTATGTGACAGTCAGAACATGACGAAGTTGCTTGGACGTACCCCGGGGCCAGTGGGGAGTTCGGGCCGCACTGATGCGATCTATGGAGATATTTGGTTTTATGTTCCGGCTGGAGCGAATTTATATTCGAATGAGCCACATCCTGCTCAGAGCGATGGTGGTGTTTCGATAGGTGGAACGGCACCGCAGGTTGCAATTTCTCAGACGGCGAGTCCGCTTTCTGTACGGATGCGCTATGACCGGGGATGTACCCTGACAACATATCAATGCACCGCCGATGGTAGTTGGGAAGTTTGCGCTGAAATGCCGCCGGAGCAGGATGATGAAGATCATCTTTATAAGCGATCGGAGAAACTCAGCGAAAAATATTCTCAAGGAACACCTCCGTCGATCAGCGCAATATTTGAGGTATTGCGTTTCGGGCGATGTATAAATGAACAGGCTAATGCGAATTTTAACCATTGGCGAAAAGTGAATACTCCTGCCGGTCAGGGGTGGATCAACCTCTCTAGCCAAGGGGTGCAGGCATATAGTGATGCAGATTTTCCAGAATGGGCGGGCTGGAATTTTATTCAAGACGATTCGACGAAGACTAATCTTTGTGATTCGCCAACCTTAAGGAAATGGTTGCTGGATGCTTCTGGGGAAGCGCAAATTGATCACGCCGGAATGGTGGGGGCGCTGCAGAATGCAGCTCTCAGAAAGCGTCTTACGCAAGTGGTATGTCGATTTTCTACCGAGTGGTCTGCTAGCAATTTGGACGAACTCTACGGTTGGTTAAAGACTGAACATGAGGCATTGAGTTCACCTCTGTCCGATGACGATTTCAAGTTGTTTGAAGGACATGTTCACGCTTTGGCATTTTGGGAAGAAATTCAAGGCGAGAAGCCGGCGGCTGATGACTGTTGGCATTGGCCGCCTACGGAGTTTATTCGTCACCTCATGAAATGTAAATGGTTTAGTGAGGGCGAGTTTAAACAAATTTATCCATCTGCTTCCACGAGCTCGGTTCAGAGATACCGAGTAAACATCAATAAGGCTTTGGTTAAATATTGTTTTACGACTACACTCAGGTTGTCTCACTTCTTTGGCCAGGCATCCGTTGAGTCGGGTCAACTTCGTTATATGGCGGAGCTTTACAATGGTGATCTATTCGAATATTTCAGAAAATATGAAAAAGCCAAGAATTATAGGGGGTGGCTTGGTAATGTGGAGTGGAATGATGGTGGGAAATTCATGGGTAGAGGTTTCAAGCAGCTGACCGGAAGAGGAAATTATTCTAAATATTTTGTTTATCGAGGGTGGTTGCAAAAATCCTCCTTCGCAGAGGTGTGGTGGACTGATGCTCGCTGGTGGGGGTTCACACCTCCGTATCATCCGGCTCAACATCAGAATTTGCTGCCGATTCAAAATGCAGCGACTGTTTCTCAATTGATTTCGACCTTGAGGCCGGCAATAATTTCAAATCCAAATATTGTGTCGGATGATGCCTATGCTTGTATTGATACGGCAGGATTTTTTTGGGCGATAAATTCGCTGCTTGGTATTGCTGACAGGGATGATGCAATAACTTTGACAAATAAAATTAGAGGGGATCATGCATCTACAGCGGCAGACTTTCCTGCTGATGCACATTTTCCTCAAAGGTTGTCGGAGACGAATAGGATTAAGGGGGTTTTATCTTGAGATCAAAATTTTTGTTTTTGGCGGTTCTTTTTCTTGTAGGATTGCGCGGAGTTTTGGCTGCGAGTCCGTCTGATGTCAGTGTTTTGGCTAAATCGGGCGGTGCTTTTTTTAAATTTGTCTGTGAGGTCGATCGACCCGAAATTAAGGTGTTCGCTGGTGATAAGGTTGGTGGAGAAGCCGATGCATTGATTGATCAGAAGTTGGACGATTCGGATAACTGCGCTGGGGCGGAGTGGGGCGTAGATCACTTGGCTGAATCTGATGTAACGCTGGTTATGATTAATCCTGGAAGGTTGGGGAATAATGCCCAGATGAATGTCTACGCGCTGCAGGCTGGCAAGGCGACATTCGCTGGATATTTGCCCGTTGGGGCAGATTATGTTGGGAAGGCGGAGTATTTCTTTGATTTCGAACAGGCCGACGGATTGTGGAGAAGGGTTTATAAGGTGGTCGATGGAAGAGTAAATTTGCAAAGCGAAATTCATCTTGTGCAGTCCGGGAGCGTGTGTGTTGATAAGGGTGGAGTGATAACCGCTGATTCGGCATGTGGTGGCCGGAGATTGGCGGCTAGCGTAAAGAAGCCGCTGTGTATTGTGTACGAGAAGCAAGTTGGAAAAATTTCGCCAATCAAGGAATGTTCGCAACTGACTGGTCGGACTGAGTAATTTTTAGGGTATAAGGATAGGTGAAGATGTTTCTCGATTTATATCTTGTGATATTTTTCAACTAAGGAGTGGGGGTGTGCTGAATGCTATTCGAATTGGGGATTCAACTGATCACGGCGGGGAAGTTGTTGAGGCGTCGCGGGTTGTGGCAATAAATGGAAGAGGGGTTGCAAGAAAGGGAGATAAAATAACGTGCCCTTTACATCCCGATGTTGATCCGAACGTAATCGAAGAGGGTGATCCGAATATCAAGGATCATGGTGTTCCGATTGCGCGACAGGGGCATCTTGGTACATGTGGTTGCCATTTGATTTCAAGCCTTGACTGACATAACACGGGGTGTGCCGCAGTGTTTTGGATTCCAGTTGACTGTTTGAATTTGGTCGTGCAGTAGATCGCCTTTGACGCATGCAACGCTTGATTATCGATGAATGGAAACCGGCAAGATCGTATCTCAAATATTCGCGAGTACCTCGCAACCGCAGGATTCACGCTGTTAACTCGTGCGTGGCAGGGGGCGCCTAGTCAGTACCGGTTCCGTTGCAAGAACAATCACGTTTCCTTTCAGTCAGGAGCAAGTCTTTGGCGCCTTATCCGTGGGACGCGCGGCCCACTGCGATGTCGTCAATGCTGGGTTGAGCAGACGATGACCCGAATCCACGAGACTGCTAGCTCGGCTGGAGGCTGGTGCCTGAGTAAGCGGTATCGCGGAAAGCGCGCGAATTACCGTTTCGTCTGTGCCGCAGGCCATAAGTTTGAGGCCACGGCTGCTTCGGCCTTAGCTGGTCATTGGTGTGCAAAGTGCTCCACTGAACGACGAGCTGAGCGTCGTCGATATCAAGGTGGTCTCAAACCAATACAGGATCGTATATCCCGCCCGCTGAGGCTGAGGCAAACTACTACAGGCAACTCAGAAATACCGCTGACGTGCCTGCATTAACTTAAACCAACCAGCCTCCACGATTCCCGGCGCGGTTCAGTTCCCAAGACCAGATGGATGGATCGCGGAGGGTCGCTTTGGGATATTGTTCGGCATTGCGCCAGTCGGCGCGGGCGATGAAAAGATGGTGCTGGGCGGGGACAAGACGGGCAGCCATCGGGCGCGGTTCCTCTTATGGAAATCGCCCTAGATGGTAGCAAGATAGTAGCAATGGCCCGACGGAACCCAAAGAAAAAGGGGTTAGCATCAGCTAACCCCTTGATTCCTTTGGTCGGAGCGATAGGATTCGAACCTACGACCCTCTGATCCCAAATCAGATGCGCTACCAGGCTGCGCTACGCTCCGACGAGCCAAAGATTGTATCGTCTAATTACTGATTCGGTCAATCGCGATATGCGGGTAAATGCCGCGGCGGTGAACCGGCCACGATTTGCGACAATTCGCACGATGATCGGCCGGCCCGCACGCACGTGCGCGGGGCCGCTCGCCGAAGCAAGGAGAACATCATGATGAACCTGATCCTGTGGCGCCACGCGGAAGCCGAAGACTACGCGACGAGCGATCTCGCGCGCCAGCTGACCGTCCGTGGCCGCAAGGACGCGCAGGCGATGGCCAAATGGCTGCGTGGCCGGCTCGAGACGAACGCCATGATCCTCGCGAGCCCGGCGGCCCGCACCGTGCAGACCGCCGAGGCGCTGACCGACCAGTACCGGACCGTCGACGCGCTCGCGCCGGGCGGCAGCGTCGACGACGTGCTGGCGGCAGCCGGCTGGCCGGAAGGCATCGCGCCGACGGTCGTGATCGTCGGGCACCAGCCGACGCTCGGCAGCGTCGCCGCGCAACTGATCGCCGGCAGCGACGACAGCTGGAGTATCAAGAAGGGCGCAATCGTGTGGCTCGCGAGCCGCACGCGTGACGGCAGCCGGCAGGCCGTGCTGCGGGCGGTATTGACGCCGGAACTGGTGTGAAGCAGGCCTGACGGGGGTTAAAGGGATTCATCAGACGGTTTCGCAAGCTTTCTGCTAAAGTCAATTCGGCGACACGTCATTGAAAGGACACGGTCGTGCCACATAACGGTCACGGCCGATTACTACATTGGCGGGCATGTCGTCCTATTCCTTACGACCAGGAAAGCCTAATGCGAGAACTGCCGACGCCTACGCTCCCCTTTGCCTCGCTGCCCCTAGACACGTCGCGGCGCCACCTGCCGCGCGCTGCTGAAACCGTCACATCGGAGTATCGCCTGCGCGCTGCGTGGGCCCGCACGGAAGACGAATTGCGCGAAGCGCAACGCCTGCGTTACAGCGTGTTCGCTGAAGAGATGGGCGCGCAGGTCAGCGGCCCCTCCGGTCTCGACGTCGATCCGTTCGATGCGTACTGCGACCACCTGCTGGTTCGCGATCTCGATACGCTGAAGGTCGTCGGCACGTACCGCGTGCTGCCGCCGCACCAGGCGGCGCGTGTCGGCCGCCTGTATGCCGAAGGCGAATTCGACCTGTCGCGCCTCACGCACCTGCGCGGCAAGATGGTCGAGGTCGGCCGCTCGTGCGTGCACAGCGACTACCGTAGCGGCGCCGTCATCATGGCGCTGTGGGGTGGCCTCGGCGCGTACATGATGCAGAACGGCTACGAGACGATGCTCGGCTGCGCGAGCGTGTCGATGGCCGACGGCGGCCACTATGCTGCAAACCTGTACCAGTCGCTGTCGGCGAGCTCGCTGACGGCGCCCGAGTACCGCGCGTTCCCGCATACCGCACTGCCGGTCGACGAATTGCAGACAGGCACCGTCGTGGCGCCGCCGCCGCTGATCAAGGGCTACCTGCGCCTCGGCGCGAAGATCTGCGGCGCGCCGGCTTGGGATCCCGATTTCAACTGCGCGGATTTCCTGACGCTGTTCCGCCTGTCCGACATCAACGCGCGCTACGCCCGCCACTTCCTGGGCTGAGCCGTCTGAATCGCGTCGCGCCCGTCCTGGGCGCGCACATGCGAACGCCGTCGCGCAGCAGTCTGTCGCGCGACGGCGTTCGTGTATTCAGTCAACGTGAGTGTATCCGGCCCTGTTAATTTCGACGATGCGCGACTCCTGCCGTGCCACGGGGCGGCACGTTCGCAAACGGCTCGGGTTCGACGCCGACCGGATGGCAGGGCGGCTCGCTCAGTGCTTGCGCCGCCAGTCGAGCAGGTGGTGTTCCGCCATCCAGTGGTGGATCATCCCTTCGCCGTCATGGCTGCGCTTGTATTCGCGCGCCTCGAAGTACGACAGCGCGGCCAGCACCATCAGGCCGATAAACAGGCCGATCAGGCCCGCAATTTCCTCAGACGACATGGCAGCCTCCTTTCCACGGCACAGCGCCATGCGTACATAGTAGGACATGCGCGGCGCGACCCCGAAACCGGATTTCCGCTAGACTCGGCGCGGTCCTGGCGCGCGATGGGCGCGCCGATTTCCGGAGTGATACCCGATGCCCCGTTTCATGCTGGCCGTGCTGGCCGCAGCGCTTCTCGCCGGCTGCACCACCGATCCTCGTCAGGCTCGCCGCGGCCACCCGCCGGAAGATCCGGCCGACTATCACGGCGTGCCGACCGACATGACGCCGCCGTCGATGCTCGACGCGCCGCCGCCGAAGCCGACTCAGTAACGGTCGGCCTGGCCGACGGTCAGGCGCGGGCCGCGGGTGCGGCGTGCGCGTCGGCGCCCATGCGCCGCAACAGCCCCGGCAGGTAGCGCGCGAGCGTCGCGCCGCGCGCGGCCATGAACAGCAGCAGCGCGAACCAGAGGCCGTGATTGCCGAACGTGCCGACGGCGGCGAGCGTGGCCGCGATGAAGATCGAGAACGACACGACCATCGCGCGCATCAGCGATTGCGTCTGCGTGGCGCCGATGAACACACCGTCGAGGAGGAAGCCCCAGACGGACACGACCGGCGAGATCGCGGCCCACGGCAGGTAGCGCAGCGCGACTGCGCGGATCTCGGCCTGATCGGTCAGGCGCGCGACGATCCAGCCGCCGGCGGCCCAGTAAACGAGCGCGAACAGCAGCGCGCCGAGTGCCGACCAGAACAGCGTGACGCGCACGGCCTGCCGGAATGCGCGGCGGTCGCGCGCGCCGGCAGCCGCGCCGACGAGCGCCTCGGCCGCATGCGCGAAGCCGTCGAGGCCGTACGCCATGAAGGTCTGGAAATTCAGCAGCAGCGCGTTCGCCGCGAGCGTGGCGTCGCCCTGTTTCGCACCGAGGTGCGCGAACCAGCCGAATGCGCCGAGCAGGCACAGCGTGCGCAGGAAGATGTCGCGATTGAGCGCGATCAGCCGCTTGAGCGCCGCGCGGTCGGCGAGCGCACGCGCGGCGATTGGCCCGAGGCCGCGCGGCCGCAGCCGCCACAGCATCCACGCGCCGAGCGCGAAGCCGCACGCATCCGCGGTGGCGGTCGCGGCGCCGATGCCGGCAATGCCCCAGCCGAAGCCATATACGTAGAGCAGCACGGCGCCGATGTTCACCGCATTGATGAACACCTGCGCGACGAGCGCGAGCCGGACGCGCTGCACGCCGAGCAGGTAGCCGAGCACGACGTAGTTCGCGAGCGCGAACGGTGCGCTCCAGATTCGTGCGTGGCTGTACGCGAGGGCCGTCGCGCGGACGGCATCGCTGCCGCCGAGCGCGCTCAGCGCGAACGACAGCAGCGGCACCTGCAGCGCGAGCACCGCGGCACCGAGCGCGAATGCGACGATCAACGCGCGCAGCAGGTTCAGGCGGATGCCTGCATCATCGCCGGCGCCGTGCGCCTGCGCGACGAGGCCGGTCGTCCCCATCCGCAGGAAGCCGAAGCCCCAGAACACGAAATTGAAGAACAGCCCGCCGAGCGCGACGCCGCCGAGATACTGCGCGCCGTCGAGGTGGCCGGCGACGGCCGTGTCGACGGCGCCGAGGATCGGCTGGGTCAGGTTCGCAAGGACGATCGGGAAGGCGAGCGCGAGGACGCGCCGGTGCGTGACGGTGGCCGAGCCAGTGGCGGCCCCGTGCGGTAACGCGGATTCGGACATGGCGGACGCGTCAGGCGCGTTCCTGCACGCAGACCCATGGCGACACGACGACCGCCCACAGCTCCGGGTTGCGCGCCGCGTAGTCGGCGGCGGTTTCAGCCGGCATGCGCGCGACGAGGCCGGCAGACAGCCAGCGCGTGACCTGTTCGGCTTCGTCGCCGGCGATCGCTTCCGCGACGCTCACGAGATCGAGGTCGCGCGCGACGGACAGCAGCTTGCCCTGCGCAAAGAAGCGCTCGAGATCGCACCAGTCGATCTTGGCGGTCTCGCCGAGGAGTTTGGCGTAGAGCGGGCTGTGCGACGCGCCCGCGGCGGATTGGCGTTCAGAGGACATCGGTTTCTTGGAAAGACTGCGTGGCGCCACTATAAACCATCCGGCCTGGCGGGCCGAGCGGGTGGTGGGCGCCTTACGCGTCGCGCAGCGCGCGGCGCACGATCTTGCCCGTCGCGGTCATCGGCAGGCTGTCGACGAACGCGATCGCGCGCGGATACTCGTGCGCGGCGAGCCGTGTGCGCACATGGGCCTGCAGTGCGCTGACGAGCGCATCGTCGCCGACGTGGCCGGGGTTGAGCACGACGAACGCCTTGACGATCTCGGTGCGCGTCGCGTCGGGTACGCCGACGACGGCCGCCATTCGCACCGCCGGATGCGTGAGCAGGCAGTCCTCGATCGGGCCCGGCCCGATCCGGTAACCGGCGCTCGTGATCACGTCGTCGTCGCGGCCGACGAAGCGCACGAAGCCGTCGGCGTCGATCACGCCCGTATCGCCGGTGAGCAGGTAGTCGCCCGCGAACTTGTCGCGTGTCGCGCCGGGATTACGCCAGTATTCGAGGAACATCACCGGGTCGGGGCGGCGCACCGCGATGCGTCCTTCGACGCCGGGCGGCAGCGGCGTGCCGTTGGCGTCGACTATCGCGACCGCATGACCGGGCACCGCCTTGCCGATCGCGCCCGGTCGCGCATCGAACAGCGCCGCGCACGACGACAGCACCATGTTGCATTCGGTCTGCCCGTAGAACTCGTTGATCGTCACGCCGAGCGCGTCGCGCCCCCAGGCCGTCAGCTCGGTGCCGAGAGATTCCCCGCCGCTCGCGACCGATTTCAGCGACAGCGCGTAGCGCTCGCGCGGCGCCGCGACGGCACGCATCAGCTTCAGCGCGGTGGGCGGCAGGAACGCGTGGGTCACGCCATGCCGTGCCATCAGCGCGAACGCCGCGTCGCCGTCAAACTTCTCGAAGCGGCGGGCGAGCACGGGCACGCCGTGATGCCAGGACGGCAGCAGCACGTCGAGCAGGCCGCCGATCCATGCCCAGTCGGCGGGCGTCCAGAACAGGCGCGCGTCGCGCGGGAAGCATTGCTGCGACATCTCGACGCCCGGCAGGTGGCCCAGCAGAACGCGATGCGCGTGCAGCGCGCCTTTCGGTTTGCCGGTCGTGCCGGACGTATAGATGATCACCGCCGGATCGTCGGCGGCCGTGTCGGCCGGCTCGAAGTTGGGCGTTTCGGCGGCGAGCGCCGCGTCGTAGCGCAGCACGCCCGGCGCGTCGGGTGCATCGTCGCCGATGCAGTAGACGGTATGCAGTGCCGGCAGTTGCGCGCGCAGCGGCGCGATTTTCGCGTAGCCGGCCGCGTCGGTGACGAGCGCGGATGCCTCGCTGTTCGCGAGCCGGTATTCGAGCGCATCGACGCCGAACAGCGTGAAGAGCGGCACCGCGATCGCGCCGAGCTTGTATGCGGCAAGATGCGCGATGGCCGTTTCCGGACCCTGCGCGAGAAAGATGCCGATCCGGTCACCGCGTCGCAGGCCGGCGCGCGCAAAGCTGTTCGCGAGCCGGTTAGAAGCATTCCTCAGGTCGTCGAACGTGAGTCGAATCACGTCGCCTTGCGCGGTTTCGTGGATCAGTGCGAGCCGTCCGCTGCCGTCGGCCCATTTGTCGCAGACGTCCACGCCGATGTTGTAGCGGGCCGGAACGGCCCACCGGAAGCGGGAGAGCAGGTCGTCGTAGTGGTCGGCGGCGGGCAGCATCGGGTTGTCTCCTGGGTGTCGAGCGTGGCGTCGGGCACACGGATTACATCAGGGTTTCATGCAGACGAATCGACAATGGTGACTGCTGATAGGGAATGTTCGGACTCGTCCAATTGCCACGGCTCAGTGCACGATTCCACAATGACGCATAAGATCACGACACAACAGTGATAGGACCATGGATTTGCTTCTGATTGCTGCGGGGTTCAGCCTGATCGGAATCGGCGTGCTGGTGGAGTTTGCCCGTCACGTCGATCCGCTGTCCGGCCGGTTTACCGGCCGTCTGCGCAAGCGCTGATTCGACCTTCCCGATTTTGCCCGAGACGGCACGCGATGCACACCGGCATCGCGTGCCGGCTGTCGTGCGCTCAGCGCGCCGGCAGGTAGCGTGACGGATCGATCGAGCGGCCGCCGTAGCGCAACTCGAAATGCAGCGCGACGCGATCGCTGTCGCTGTTGCCCATCTCCGCGATCGACTGCCCCTGCGTGACCGACTGGCCTTCCTTCACCAGCAGCGCGCGGTTGTGCGCGTACGCGGTCAGGTAGTCGGCGTTGTGCTTCAGGATGATCAGGTTGCCGTAGCCGCGCAGCCCGTTACCCGCATAGACCACGACGCCCGGCGCGGCCGCGATCACCGGCGTGCCCGGCGAGTTCGCGATGTCGATACCCTTGGATTTCGAGCCGTCGAATGGGCGGACCACATTACCGGCCGCCGGCCAGACCAGCGAAATGCTCGTGGCCGGCTTGACGGTCGATTCGACCGGCGCGGAAGGCGCGGGGCGGGCGCGGCCCGCGCTGCCGGTGCCGGTGGTCGACGGCGTCGATGCGGTAGTCGTGCCGGGCGGCGGCGCGACGCGCAGCACCTGGCCGACTTCGATCGCATCGGGGTTCGTCATCTGGTTCCAGCGCACGATGTTCTGCACCGACGTGCGGTTGTCGCGCGCGATCTTGTAGAGCGTATCGCCGCGCTCGACGCGGTAGAACCCGGGGCCGACGGGCGCGGAGCCGCACGCGACGAGCAGGGCGGCGCAGGCGGCTGCGAAGAGTCGCTTCGTTGTTGTTCCGAACATTGAACCTCGCAAGACCCTGCCGCGCACGACGCGGCAGGCAACACAAAACGTCCGATTTTAACGGGTTCGACCCGCGCACCGCAGTTTGGGGCCTTGGTCGACGCCATCGCGCGCCGTTTCAGCCTGCGAGCGGGATCACGCGGATTCGCAGCGTTGCCGTTTCGGTCGCGCCGGGCGCGAGCATGCGCAGCCCGAGGCCGTTGTGGATCGCATCGGGCAGGCCGAGCCACGGCTCGACGCAGTAGAAGTCCGAATCCGGCTTTTCGGTCCAGGTCGTGACCGCGTACCACGGGATCGAGCCCGGCACGTCGAGCGCGATCTCGATCGCGCGGCGGCGGCCCGGCATCACGATGCGCACCGGCGCGGACGGCTCGCCGTCGAGGCAGTGGAAGCGATCGAGGATGTCCGGATCGTCGAGGCGGTAGCGCGCTTCACCGGGTTCGAGCGGGCTGATCGAGCCGTCTGCGCGTTGCTGGCAGATGCGAGTCGGCGGCAGCTCGAGTGTCGTGTCGGCGCGTTCGCCGTGCGGCAACGCGAAATAGAAGTGGTGGCCCGCATAGTAGGGCAGCGGCGTGTCGCCGCGATTGGTCGTCGTGAGCGCGACCTCGAGCGTATGCGCGTCGGCCAGCCGGTAGGTCGTTTCGAACCGGAAATCGAACGGGTAGCTCGCGCGCAGCGCGTCGTTCGCGTCGAGCGTCATCGACAAGGCGGCGCCGTCGGCCGACGGATGCGCCGCGAACGGCAGATCGCGCGCGAAGCCGTGCATCGGCAGGTCGCGGACCACGCCGGCGGTGTCGCGCCAGCGGCCGAGCTCGCCGTCGACGCGGTGGCGGCCGAGGAACGGGAACAGCAGCGGATTGCCGCCGCGCACGCGCGCGAGGTTGCTCCAGTCGGCCGTTTCCGGCCAGAAGATGACCGGTTCGCCGTCGACGTGCCATGACAGCAGGCGGCCGCCGAATTGCGGGGCGACCCGGACGAGCGACGGGCCGGCGTGAAGTTCGTGAATGTCGTGTTGCTGGAAGATCGGCATGGCGAATCGGGTTGGGCAGGTGGACGGGACACGGTGCGCTCCATTATCGGGCCGCGGCCGGTCGGGGAAAACCCTTCTCGGGAAATTGCGAGTTTTTAACATTGTCAACGGTCTGGATAATGCGTCTAAACCGGTGATGTTGCCGGGTCATGACACTTCGTGGAGGGGGCCATGGATCTGGCAATGGCAATGGGACTCGCACTGTTCGGCATGTTCACCGGCAGCACGGTATTATTTTTCTATCAGCTCGGCCGCTGACGGCAATTCCTGCCGAAGTCGAAAGGCCCGCCATGCAAATGGCGGGCTTTTTGCTTTCTGAGCGCTTACAAATTGCAAGCGTTTGTGTGCATTGCCGCAATATCCGGCCAAATGCCTTGGCGCAGTAATCCTGGCTCGGCATAATCGGGGCGCGTTTTTTCGGACGCGCATTGCGTCGTCCGTCTTTCTTCCCGCTTAATCTCCACTAAAAGGACCGACGCGTGAGTCTCTGGTTTCTGGTATTCCTGAGCGTCCTGCAGGGCGTCACCGAACTCTTCCCCGTCAGCAGCCTTGGCCATACGCTGCTCGTGCCGGCGCTGTTCGGCATGCATATCGACAAGCACGCGCCGCAACTGCTGCCGTTCCTCGTCGCGCTCCACCTCGGCACCGCGCTGGCGCTGCTGTGGTACTTCCGCGCGCGCTGGGTCGCGCTGATCGGCGGCTTCTTCGCGCAGCTCGGCGGCCGCAAGAACGACGACGGGCACCTGATGTGGGCGCTGATCATCGGTACGATCCCGACCGGCATCGTCGGGCTGCTCCTCGAGAAGCGTATCGAACGCGTGTTTCACGATCTGCGGATCGTCGCGATCGCGCTGATCGTGAACGGCGTGCTGCTGTGGCTCGGCGATCGCATCCAGCGCAGCCGCGCGCATCAGGCACCCGAGAAGATGACGTTCAAGCAGGCGTTCTTCGTGGGCCTCGCGCAGATCGGCGCGCTGATTCCCGGCTTCTCGCGCAGCGGGCTGACGATGATCGCCGGCAATGCTGCGGGGTTGACGGCGGAGAAGGCGGCGGAGTTCTCGTTCCTGCTCGGCACGCCGATCATCTTCGCGGCGGGCGTGCTCGAACTGCCGAAGCTGTTCCACGCGCGTGACCAGCTCGCCGATGCGCTGCTCGGCGGCGTGCTGACGGCGATCGCCGCGTACCTGAGCGTGCGGTTCCTGATGCGCTATTTCGAAGGGCGTGGCCGGCTCGCGTCGTTCGGCGTGTATTGCGTGATCGCCGGCGTGTTCTGCCTCGGCTGGTTCATGCTGCATCCGCAGCCGGTTTGATGCTGCGATGGCCGGTCTCGCGTGATGTGACGCGATGATCGGGTATAATTTCGGGCTCGGTTTCATGCCGGGCCCGTTTTGTTTCGGGGCGTTGGGTTGGGTGGTGTCGTTGCTGCTATTTTCACTCAAAGCCCCGTGCCGAATGCGGTCCGCGTCAGGCCGTGTCTTTTCTCCTCGACCGCCCTTAGCTCAGTTGGATAGAGCAACGGCCTTCTAAGCCGTAGGTCACACGTTCGAATCGTGTAGGGCGGGCCAATGGAATCAATGGGTTAGTTTGAAATCCCGTGGCGGGCAATATTGTCTTCGGGCGATGTGTAGGCGCCGTGTAGGCATTTCCGATCACCGGGGGGCCTCCTAGATTGTTTGGGGCGGACCGATTTTTTCATCGCCGCCTGCAAGCTCGCATGCGTAGCCTGTCAGCTTCGACCGTGCCCGCTTGACAGTTCTTAGCGCTGACGAAGCCATTCCCGCGAGGACATGCTGCGGCACAGCAATTCCGTCGCGACGACGTGCAGTTTGTCACGCTCGCGAACATCGAATCCGCAGTTGCCTAGATCGGCGTGTTCTCGTCGAGTGCAGATTTCGCTTCTTCTTTCGATTCGCTCCAGAGTTTGCCGTTCTTGAGCAGGTACGCCGAGCGCTGGTCGAGATCGTTTGGCAGAACGCGCATTCGCAACTGGAATAACCACATCGGCCAGCGCCTGAATACGAAGCGGTCGAGATAGTAGTTTGCAAGAGAGGCGTGCTCTACGCAGTAGTCCCACGCCAAGGTTGCCACGTATGTTCGCACGTCAAGGGCAGCCTCCGCAGCGACGACTTCGTCTATCGACATGTGGGGCCGTTTGGCATCGTTGTCGACCTGCTTGAACACGTCCAGCGCATGTTCAAGCTGCTCGTGGATCATGGCGCAGTGCGAAAGGTGGGCATACAAGCGGGAGTCGATGTCGTAAAGCTGCCGGACGGTCGGGCTGTGCAACACGGTCGGAGTCGGCTTTTGCTTGAGGAGCAGGCGGCAAGTAGTCCGCTTGTTTTGGCGCTTCGTCTGATGGCTTGTCGCGAGAACGTGCTGGATGCCGTCGTTGGTGGCCTGAAGGCTCATCAGTTCAGGTAGGACCGACGAAGCCGCTATGAACCATTCGCGGTGCGTCTGCTTGAATGCAACGATGAACGCGGCCACCACGCCGAGCATGCCGCCAACGAACGCGCCGATGAGAGTCTGCCACCGGTCGACGAACGCGACGAAATCGACGCTGTCGGGAATAGGTAGGTGCTCGCACATGAGTGCGGCTGTCTGTGTGATCTGAAAAAAATGCGCGTCCGTCGTCAAGGTTGTCCCCTTTTTTCTGTTGGCGGCGCAAGTGTAGTGATCCGTGCAGCACGGCATTCAAGCGTGTTGCTGTCAAGTCAATCGGCCTATATCTCGGCCAGTCGCGAAAGTACCCTGCACGGGGAACCGATCCTCGCGGCTACGGCGACAAGCATCTCCCGGAAGGCCCCGTCCGAGGTGACGATCACATCGCAGTAAGCGACCGCCAGCACGCCAAACTGAACGTCAATGCCGTCCGATCGCCTGAGCCTGCGCTGACTTGCGACTCGATGCCGATAGGTTTGTTCCTCTGCGTGGAACGCCGGGCAGTGGAGGTACGCGTCGTCGATGTGCGCAAGGAGGAAGCTGACAAACGCTTCGCGTCGCCGCTGATCGATCCATGCGTTGTCGGCCTGATTCCGCTCGGGAAGCAGTTCCATCAACCACTGCCGGTCGATCAACTGCTCATCGCGTTCTACAACGCCTTCGACGAACGCTTGACGGTCAGCCTCAGCTGCTGCTGGTCCATCATCAAGCTCGGCGTCAAGATGTCGGCGAAGGTCGGAACGAGTCATCATCTCCACACCGTCGCGGAAGCTCTCGCCTACGAAAGGGGTCGCGGGGGTGCGGGGGCTGGCGAAGGTCGACCACATTTGTGCGGGCGTGTCGAAGAATGGACTGACCTCCTCGATGCGGTATGGGTGATCGTTGTACCGGTGGGCCGCATATCCGACGACCTCCTGCACCTGAACGAGACGCGGGTTTGCGCAGTAGAGCGGCCGGACGTCCGTGATGAACTCAATGCAGCCGTCCTTCGTTTCCTGACGGCCAGCCCGCGCAGTCTCGTACATGTTCCAGACCGATACCGCGAAACGATGCTCTCCCGTCCTGACGATCTCCGTGGCGCGAGCGCGTTCAGCATCCGCGTCGGCGACGCGAGTATGCCCCGCAATGTCGGAGACGAAGTTGTGATCAAGATAGATAACGCCCATCTTTGCACGTGCAGTCGGATGCTGAAGCAACAAGTGTATCGCGAGCTGAACGCGGAGCACGCGCCCCGAAAATCGGGTGCTAACTGGTCTGCTGCTGTGCGGGAGGTATGGCCTCCGGTATCCCATGACCCGATCCGCTGTAGGGCCAATGTCATATTGGCTCGCGCGGCTGAACAGGTGGCGTTGCCCTTTACGTCGAAAAAACAAGCGTTTGGAGCCGAAAACTGGTTCCTTACGGGGTAGAAGCGTTTACGTGTAAACGCTTCTAATCCAGATTGCCACCCGCCCCGTGTTACACAACCCCATCACTCCACCGTCACCGATTTCGCCAGGTTCCTCGGCTTGTCGATATCAGCACCGCGCAAACACGCCGCGTGATACGCAAGCAGCTGCAACGGCACCACATGCAGGATCGGCGACAACAGCCCGTAATAATCCGGCATCCTCAACACCGACACACCTTCGCTATTATCGATCCGCGTATCGGCATCGGCGAACACATAAAGCTGCCCGCCGCGCGCCCTCACTTCCTGCATGTTCGACTTCAGCTTCTCGAGTAGCGCATCGTTCGGCGCGATCGTCGCGACGGGCATGGTATGGGTCACAAGCGCCAGCGGCCCGTGCTTCAGCTCGCCCGCCGGATACGCTTCCGCGTGAATATACGAAATCTCCTTCAGCTTCAGCGCGCCTTCGAGCGCGATCGGGTAATGCAGCCCGCGCCCGAGAAACAGCGCATTCTCGTGCTGCGCAAATTCCGCCGCCCAGCGCTCGATCTGCGGCTCCAGCCCGAGCACGTCGTCGAGCGCGTCGGGCAGCCGTCGCAACTGCATCGTGTAGCGCGCAAGCTGTGCGTCGTCGACGTAACCTCGCAGCCGCCCGAGCGTCACGGCGAGGATGAACAGCGCGACGAGCTGCGTCGTGAACGCCTTGGTCGACGCGACGCCGATTTCCGGGCCGGCCCGCGTCAGGAACCGCAGGCCGGTCTGACGCATCATCGCGCTGGTCGGCACGTTGCAGATCGCCAGCGTGTCGATATGGCCGAGCGCTTGCGCGTACTTGAGCGCGGCGAGCGTGTCGGCGGTCTCACCGGATTGCGACACGCTCACCACCAGCGTGTTCGGCGTGGCGAGCGCGTCGCTGTAACGGTATTCGCTCGCGATTTCGACCTGCGCGGGCACGCGCGCGATCGTTTCGAGCCAGCGGCGCGCGGTCAGGCCGGAATAGTGACTCGTGCCGCACGCGAGAATCAGCACGTTGTCGATCTGTTCGAACGCCCGCGCGGCGTCAGGCCCGAATACGGCCGGATCGAACAGGCCCGCATCCGGGATGGTCGCGGCCACGGCCTGCGGTTGCTCGAAAATCTCCTTTTGCATGAAGTGCCGGTACGGCCCGAGTTCGACCACGCCTTGCACTGAGGAGACGGTCTGTATCGCGCGCTCGACCGGCGCGCCGCTGCGATCGAGCACGCGCACGCCGCCTGCCGTCAACTCGACGACGTCGCCTTCCTCGAGAAAGATGAAGCGGTCGGTGATGCCGGCGAGCGCGAGCGCGTCGGACGCGAGAAAGCATTCGCCGTCCTTCACGCCGACGACGAGCGGGGAGCCGGCCCGCGCGCCGATCAGCCGCTGCGGCTCGTGTTTGCTGAACACCGCGATCGCATAGGCGCCGTGAAGCTGCGACGTCGCATCGCGCACGGCGGCGAGCAGGTCGCCGCGATACTTGCTGTGGATCAGGTGAGCGACGACCTCGGTGTCGGTCTGGCCGTCGAACTCGTAGTGCTCGTCTGAAAGTTGCTTGCGCAACGTTTCGTGGTTCTCGATGATGCCGTTGTGCACGAGCGCGATCTCGTCGCGCGAGAAAATCGGATGCGCGTTGCACGTTGCCGGTGCGCCATGCGTCGCCCAGCGGGTGTGCGCGATGCCGGTGCTGCCGGTCAGGCCGGTGCTGCGCACGTGTGCGTCGAGATCGGCGACGCGCGACACGCTGCGTTCGCGGCGCGCCTGGCCGTCGACGACCGTTGCGACGCCGCATGAATCGTAGCCGCGATATTCCAGGCGACGCAAACCTTCAATCAGAATCGGGACGATGTCCCGTTGCGCGACCGCGCCGACGATGCCACACATTACATGTCTCCTTCCATGTCGATCATCATGGACCGCGTGCGCCCTTGCATCAGCGCGACGCGGTTGCCGTTGGCGTTGCCGTCGCCGTCGTGAATCCGCATTGAGCGGGCGTGACGGGCTCGGCCATCCTGCTTTCGAATGCCAGATACAGCGACTCCTCCAGTACGTTCCAGTGTGCGCCGTGGCGGTACGGACCGGATCGCGCATGCCAGCATGCGACCGTGCTCCAGTCGTTCATCTTGAATGCGGCGAGCGCGATCAAGCCCCACGGATAATCGGTGCCGGCGAGGTGCTGCCACGTCTTGCCGTACTTCTGCATCCATTGCGCGTAGATTGTCTTGTTGGATTGTTCGGGAACCTGAATATCGGACAGAAGCGGGAAGATCTGTGCGACTTTCTCCGGATAAAAGCTCGTACCGCCGATTCGCTGCGTGCTTGAGCGAAAACCGGATTGCGCGCCGAGCCAGAACACCTTCAGGATCGCCGACTCGAGCTGGTCGGCGCGCTGGCTCCACGGGCCTGCGTGCATGTAGTCGGCGCGCCGGAAGTAGTAGGCCGCGAGCGCCCGGAATGCGCTGTGTACCTCGACGTTGTCCATCAGCAGCGCGACGTGCAGCGACGACGAGATCTGGTAGACGCCGGCAGGCTTGTCGAGCAGGGTGTCCAGATGCGCGCCTGCGCGGCTCAGGCTGAGTTCCCATGCGGCGGGCATGCCGTCGGACGGCGCGAAACGGGCGAGCAGTTCGATCCAGGTCGCCATCATCGCGTCGTCGGTGTCCGCTTCGGCGCAAGCGCTGTACTGGCCGTTCTTCACACAGTAGCGATCGAATCCGCCGTCCGGTCGCTGGCGCGGCAACAGCCAGGCGATCCACGCGAGTGCGGCCTGACGCGCGTCGAGTCGCGCGTCGGAGGCGGCGAGCAGCGCCTTCGCCGCGAAATAAGGATCGATGCCGGCACCGTTCCGGCGTACGGTGATCGCCCCGTCGGGGCGTTGGTACAGCCCGCTGAGCTGGAGCTCGACGGCGCTCGCGTGCAGCGCGAAGCCGCACACGGCGACACAGCAGGCGACGCGCCACAGGCGGCGCAGCCGGGCGGCGGTCGCCACGCATGCGCGTGCGGCCGGGAACAGCGCGGGCCGGTTCATGATCGGGGGCTCCTGCGCGGGTGGTCCTTCGCAATCGTCGCCGGGTGCGGCGTTGGCCGCGTCGCGCCTGGCGAGCGTGTCGACGTTGTGGCTCAGTGCACCCTGGCGCTGGTGAACGTGAGGCTGGTGCCGTTTTCGCGCTCACGAGCCGGTTCGTCGCATGAGCGCTCGAAGGCGGCCCGCGGATCGCGCGGATGTCAGCGGGAAACGACGGCAGGTTCGTCGCGCAGGGGCGGCTGTCTTTTGCCCCAGGCGGACGCGTCGCGTCGCCTCCCGGCTTCGTTGCTTTGGCGCCTCCGTCTGTCCGCTGTCGTGCGAGTACTTCGGGACACACCTGTCTTGCATTAAGCAAGGTGTGAGCCATCAGCCGCGATGCGCCGTGCAGCAAGGAGCGGGGGAGCTGCCTGCGAGTGCGGCCCGGGCGGAGGCGGCGTTTTTTGATTCACCGACGAATCAGCTCGTGTGCGGGCGGTGCGACCGCGCGCGGTCGATGTCGCGCCTGCACGCGCCATGCGGCGAGCGATTTTCCCGCCGAACCCGTGCCGCCTTGCAGGGCGCGGCTTTGCATGGTCGGCGCGTTATGTGTCGTGCGTTGCATGTGCGTTGGCCGGGACGCCGGGGAGGGTCCCGCTGCCGCATGCACCGGATGGAGCGGACTCCGATGCAGCCGCCCGGTGCCGAATCTGCGTTTCAGATCCGCAACATTTCGCGTCCGTCGATTCGTGTGACGCGAACGACGCCGCGTATCGGGGAAACCCTTCGTGTATGACCCGAGCCACGCGGTCGATCGCGTGCCGCGCGCTGCACGGAAAAAGTAGCGAACCGAGGCGACGCAAAGCGTTTCGAAAGATGCGTGAGGTCCGACGCGCAATTGACGCCCGAAATGAATTCGTCATTGATCGGACGACGTGCCGGATGGATCGCGCAACCGACCGGATGTTTGTCGATGTCGAGCTCGCCGGGCGATGCGAGCTCGTAGCAGTTGTGAAACATTCCGAAACTCGCTGCATGTGCACCTCGCGCACCGTGCGAACCGAACCCGGCCGCAGGGCGGCTGGTTTGAATATTGCTGTAGTCGTAGTGACGTGACGAACAGACGCGAGGCTCGACGCTGCGAGGAACGACTCATGACGTGACCGATCAAGTGCGACGGGACGCCGGTAGTACGACGATTCGCGTGGCGGAGACCGCGCGGACAGGACGGCGCGCTCGCCCCGCGACACCGCTGCACCGCGTGCGAGTACGGGAGGCGCCGCCTGAATACATGCTTCGCGCCACGAGCAGGGTCATTCGGCGCGAGGCGGCTAAACGAGGATAACGATGAAAAAGATCTTGCTTGTGTTCGGGACTCGGCCGGAAGCCATCAAGATGGCGCCGCTGGTGCGCGCGCTGAAGGCGCAAACGGATGTCGACGTGAAAGTATGCGTGACCGCACAGCATCGGGAAATGCTCGACCAGGTGCTGACGTTGTTCGACATCAAGCCCGACTACGATCTCAACCTGATGCGTCAAAGTCAGACGCTGACCGACGTGACGACCGGTATTCTTCAGGCGATCGGCTTGGTCTTCGATGAATTGCGCCCGGACGTCGTGCTGGTGCACGGCGATACGACGACCACACTCGCGGTCAGTCTCGCGGCGTTCTACCGCTACCTGCCGGTCGGGCACGTGGAGGCCGGCTTGCGCAGCGGCGACATCTGGTCGCCGTGGCCGGAGGAACTGAATCGCCGCGTGACCGACGCGGTATCGTCGTGGCATTTCGCGCCGACCGGGAAAGCACGCGACAACCTGCTCAGCGAGGGCGTGCCGGCGGGCTCGGTCGTGCTGACCGGCAACACCGTGATCGATGCGTTGCACGAGGTCAGGCGCATGCTGGACCACAACACCGAGCTGACGAAGAAGGTTGCCGCGAATTTTCCGTTCCTCGAACCGTCGCGTCGTGTCGTGCTGATCACCGGCCATCGCCGCGAGAGCTTCGGCGAGCCGTTCCGGCATTTCTGCGAGGCGTTGTCCACGCTCGCGAACCGCTATCGCGATGCGCAGTTCGTCTATCCGCTGCATATGAACCCGAACGTGCGGGAGCCGGCGCGCGCGCTGCTCGGCGGCCTGCCGAACATTTACCTGATCGAGCCGCAGGAATATCTGTCGTTCGTATTCCTGATGTCCCGCGCGCATTTCATCATCACCGATTCGGGCGGCATTCAGGAGGAAGGGCCGGCGCTGGGCAAGCCGGTGCTCGTCACGCGCGATACGACAGAGCGGCCCGAAGCGATCCAGGCCGGCACCGCGCGGCTCGTCGGAACCAATCAGGAGCGGATCGTCTGGGAGGCGTCGCGGCTGTTCGACAACGAGAGCGCATACGGGGAAATGTCGCGCGCGAGCAATCCGTACGGCGATGGGCATGCGAGCGAGCGGATCGTTCACGCGCTGATGCGTACGCCGGGGGCGACCGCGAAGACGACGAGTTTTTCGATGGGTGCCGCGGAGATGCCGCATAACGCGCTTACGCTGGGGTTGCAGGCGTTGCGGTCGCGATGAACGTGATCGCGCGGTAACGTCCGAACCGTTCGGTGCGGTCGTGCGAGGGTCCGGTCCGGCCGGGAGGCCGGCCGGACCTTTGCATTTACGTGATTTCGCGATCGACAATTTCCCGTTCCTCGGCCCGTCGATCGCTCTGGGCGGCGTGCGAGAACGAGAAAGAAACGCCTTCCGCCGCGCATCGAGACGCCGACACGCAAGCCACCGGCGACATCACCGACAGGCATGACCCGTCGCAACACTCCATTCCCGGCTGAACGTCCTTCCCCGATTGCCTAAAACTCTCGAATCGCCTCGATCCGACGGCAAATTCGAAATGGTTCGATAATGCGATCGGCGATCCATGCGGACGAGCGGTTGACCGGGATGTCATCGAAATGTTGCGAAGGCAACCGGACGACAGCCTCGTTTGCGGCATCGGCCCGATCGTGTCTGCGGGCGACACGGTCCACGAAACGGCGCCACGCCTGCCTGGTTGTTCGGAATGTGCGCCGCGCCGTTCGAATCCCCACTCGATGCCTGTCCGACGCGGGCGTCGCAACCAGGAGGTGAACGATGATCACGCTGACCGTCAACGGTAGCGAACAGCATTTCGACGGCAATCCCGACATGCCGTTGCTCTGGTACCTGCGCGATGTCCTCGGCTACACCGGCACCAAGTTCGGCTGCGGCATGGCGCTGTGCGGCGCGTGCACGGTGCATCTCGACGGCGTCGCGATCCGTTCGTGCATCACGCCCGTCGCGACCGCTTCCGGCAAGCGCGTGACGACGATCGAGGGACTGTCGACGGACCTGACGCACCCGCTGCAGCAGGCATGGCAGGAACTGAACGTCGCGCAATGCGGCTACTGCCAGTCCGGGCAGATCATGCAGGCCGCGTCGCTGCTGAAGACGAATCCGCGTCCGACCGACGCCGACATCGACGATGCGATGTCCGACAACATCTGCCGCTGCGGCACCTATACGCGCATTCGCGCGGCGATCCGGCTGGCCGTGCGCCGCGGAGGTGCCGCATGAGCGTATCCGAACTCTCCGTCCACAACGAAAGCCGCCGCGCGCTGTTGCTCGGCTTTGCATCCGGCGGGCTGTTGCTTGCCTTCGGCGTGCCGTCGCTCGCGCGCGCGGCCGCGCCGGTTCAGCCGCCCGTCAGCGCGAATCCGAAATATGGTGGCGCCGGGATGCCGCACGGGCTGCGCGACGATCCGCACCTGTTTGTTGCGATCGCAACGGACGGCACCGTCACCGTGACATGCATCCGCTCCGAAATGGGGCAGGGCGTTCGCACGAGCGTCGCGCTCGTGGTGGCCGATGAACTCGGCGCGGACTGGGCGCGTGTGAAGGTCGCGCAGGCGGTTGGCGACGAGCCGCGCTACGGCAACCAGAATACCGATGGCTCGCGCAGCCTGCGCCAGAGCTTCGCCGCGCTGCGCCGCGCGGGCGCGGCCGCGCGCACGATGCTTGAGCAGGCCGCCGCGACGGCGTGGGGCGTCGATGCACGCCAGGTCAAGGTGATGGTGCACGAGGTTGTCGATATGAAGAGCGGGCGCAAGCTCGGCTTCGGCGAACTTGCGGCGAAAGCGGCCGCGCTACCGGTGCCGGATCCCGCCACCGTGATGCTGAAGGCGCCGGCCGAATTCCGCTATATCGGCAAGGGCAAAACCGCATTGATCGACGGCCGCGACATCGTCGGCGGCCGCGCGCACTACGGGATCGACACGCGGCTCGACGGCATGCTGTATGCGGTCGTCGCGCGACCGCCGGCCTATGGTGACACGGTGGGGTCGTTCGACGCATCGGCCGCAGAGAAGCTGCCGGGCGTCGTCAAGGTCGTGCAGCTCGCGTCGCCGCCACTGCCGTCCGGCTTCCAGCCGCTCGGCGGCGTGGCCGTCGTCGCGCGCGATACGTGGACGGCCATCCAGGCGCGCTCGAAGTTGAAGATCGACTGGAAGCACGGGCCCAACGCGAACTACGACTCGGCCGCGTATCGCAAGACGCTCGAAGCGGCCGCCGCGCAGCCGGGCGACGTGATCCGCAACGACGGCGACGCGGCCACGGCGCTCGCCGGCGCCGCGAAACGCGTGCGCGCGACGTACTACATCCCGCATCTCGCGCACGCGACGATGGAGCCGCCCGCGGCCGTCGCGCGGGTGGCCGACGGTCGCTGCGAAGTCTGGACCTGCACGCAGGCGCCGCAGACCACGCGCGACGAGATCGCGAAGGCGCTCGGGCTGACGACGGAGCACGTGACGGTCAACGTGACGCTGCTCGGCGGCGGTTTCGGCCGCAAGTCGAAACCGGACTACGTGGTGGAGGCAGCGCTGCTGTCGAAGGCGGTCGGCGCGCCGGTCAAGCTGACGTTCACGCGCGAGGACGACATCGCGCACGACTATTTCCACGCGGTGTCGCTCGAAGCATTCGACGGCGGGATCGATGCGTCGGGGAAGGTGGTCGCATGGCAGCATCGCACGGTCGCGCCGTCGATCCAGTCGACCTTCAGGGCGGGTGTCGTGCACGAGCAGCCGGGCGAGCTTGCGCAAGGGATCGCGGATCTGCCGTTCGCGATTCCGAACGTGCGGATCGAGAATCCGGCCGCGGAAGCGCACACGCGGATCGGCTGGTTCCGCTCGGTCTACAACATTCCGCATGCGTTCGGAATCCAGAGCTTCGTGTCGGAGCTTGCGCACGCGGCCGGCCGCGACCCGAAGGATTTCCTGCTCGAGCTGATCGGGCCCGCACGGCGTTTCGAACCGCACATCACGGTGAAGAACGTGAACTACGGCGAGGATCCGGCGCTGTATCCGGTCGATACCGGGCGACTGCGGCGCGTGGTCGAGACGGTCGCGCGCGAAGCCGGCTGGGGACGCAAGCTGCCGAAGGGACACGGGCTCGGAATCGCCGCGCATCGCAGCTTCGTGTCGTACACGGCCGCGGTGTGCGAGGTGCAGGTCGGCGCGGACGGCAAGATCTCGGTGCCGCGCGTCGACATCGCGATCGACTGCGGGCCGCAGGTCAATCCGGAGCGCGTACGCTCGCAGCTCGAGGGCGCGGTGGTGATGGGGCTCGGCATCGCGCTGCACGGCGAGATCACGTTCAAGGACGGCCATCCGGAGCAGAGCAACTTCAACGGCTTCCAGGTGCTGAGAATGAACGAGGCGCCGCGCGAGATCCGCGTGCATCTCGTCGCGCCGGACGACTTCGCGACGCCGCTTGGCGGTGTCGGCGAGCCGGGCCTGCCGCCCGTCGCACCGGCGCTGACCAACGCGATCTTCGCGGCGACCGGCACGCGCATCCGCAGCCTGCCCGTCGCCGATCAGCTCGCGAAGCGGCAGGCGGGTTGACGCGATCCCCCACGCCGGGCCGCATCGTGCGGCCCGGTTCGAAGCAATCCCTAAACAAGGAGTGTCGACGTGGCCTCATCCGATGTCAGCCTGAAGCAGGCGGTGTCTGCCGCCGAATGGGATGCGCGGGTCAACCTGGCGGCGGCCTATCGCCTCACCGCGCTGTTCGGCTGGGACGATCTGGTGTTCACCCACATTTCCGCACGCGTGCCTGGCCCGGAGCACCATTTCCTGATCAACCCGTACGGGATGATGTTCGACGAGATCACGGCGTCGTCGCTGGTCAAGGTCGATCTCGACGGACGCAAGGTGTCCGAGTCGCCGTACGAGATCAATCCGGCCGGCTTCACCATACACAGCGCGGTGCATGCGGCCCGCGACGATGCGCTGTGCGTGATGCATACGCATTCGATCAACGGTGTCGCCGTGTCGGCGCAGGAAGCGGGCTTGCTGCCGCTGTCGCAGCAGTCGCTCGGCGTGCTGGCATCGCTCGGCTATCACGACTACGAGGGCATCGCGCTCGACGAGGGCGAGAAATCCCGCCTCGTGCGCGACCTGGGCGGCAACACGTACCTGATGCTGCGCAACCACGGGCTGTTGACCGTCGGCGCCACGCCGGCCGACGCGTTCGTCGCGATGTACTTCTTCGAAGCGGCGTGCATGATCCAGGTCCGCGCGCAGTCAGGCGGCTCGGCGCTGCTGCCGGTCGCGCAACCGATTCTCGACGGCATCAAGCAGCAGATCGCCGCGGTCACGCGAGGGATGGGCGCCGGGGCGCTCGTCTGGCCCGGGCTGCTGCGCCGGCTCGATCGGCGTAATCCCGGGTACGCGGCGTAGCGCGTCCGTCGTTGTTGTTT
Source organism: Burkholderia sp. BKH01 (assembly GCF_025685725.1). Lineage (NCBI taxonomy): Bacteria > Pseudomonadati > Pseudomonadota > Betaproteobacteria > Burkholderiales > Burkholderiaceae > Burkholderia > Burkholderia sp. BKH01. The sequence goes on from NZ_JAOTQT010000019.1 coordinate 112,010, forward strand.
GCGAACGACCGTGCTAAATTCCTGCCAGCACTTGCAACCACGGATCCATTCATTCGGCTGACAAGGCCGGCACCCGGGAGGCAGCACGATGAGCCTGTTGATGTCGCGACGCGATCTCGCGTTCCTGTTGTACGACTGGCTCGATGCCGAAGCGCTCGTCGCGCTGCCGCGTTATGCGGAGCACAGCCGCGAGACCTTCGATGCGGTGCTCGACACCAGCGAGCGGATTGCGACCGACCTGTTCGCGCCGCACGCAGCGCGCGCCGACCGTGAGGAACCGCATTTCGACGGCGAACGTGTGACGCTGATCCCGGAAGTCGAGCCGGCCGTGCGAGCGTTTGCGGACGCCGGGCTGATCGCCGCGGGTCACGACGAGGCGCTCGGCGGCATGCGGTTGCCGAAGCTGGTCGAAGCCGCATCGTTCCTGTTCTTCCAGGCCGCGAACATCGCGACCGCCGCTTATCCGTTCCTGACCGTCGCCAACGCGAACCTGCTCGTCGCGCACGGTAGCGCGGCACAGATCGACGCGTTCGCGCGCCCGGAACTGGAAGGGCGCTTCCTTGGCACGATGTGCCTGTCCGAACCGCAAGCCGGTTCGTCGCTGTCCGACATCGCGACTCGCGCGGATTTCGAACGCGATTCGCCGCTCGGCCCGCGCTACCGGCTGACCGGCAACAAGATGTGGATTTCCGGCGGCGAACACGAGCTGGCGGAGAACATCGTCCACCTCGTGCTCGCGAAGATTCCAGACGAACACGGCCGCTTGCAGCCCGGCACGCGCGGCATCTCGCTGTTCATCGTGCCGAAGTACCTGCCGGGAACCGACGGCGGCGCCGCCGGCGAACACAACGATGTCGTGCTCGCCGGACTGAACCACAAGATGGGCTATCGCGGCACGACCAACTGCCTGCTGAATTTCGGCGAAGGCACGCGCTATCGTCCGCAAGGGCGTGCGGGCGCGATCGGCTATCTGGTCGGCAAGCCGAACCACGGCCTTGCCTACATGTTCCACATGATGAACGAGGCGCGCATCGGTGTCGGTGCAGGTGCGGTGGCGCTCGGCTACACGGGTTATCTGCACGCGCTCGACTACGCGCGCAACCGGCCGCAGGGGCGTCCGCTCGGGCCGGCCGGCAAGGATGCGGCCGCGCCGCAGGCGCCGATCGTCGAGCATCCGGACGTGCGGCGCATGCTGCTCGCGCAGAAGGCCTATGTCGAGGGCGGCCTCGCGCTGATTCTCTACTGCGCGAAGCTGGTCGACGAAGGGCGCGCACATGAAGATGCGGCGGTGCGCGCCAATGCCACGCGCCTGCTCGACATCCTGACGCCGATCGCGAAAAGCTGGCCGTCGCAGTGGTGCCTCGCCGCGAACGATCTCGCGATCCAGGTGCACGGCGGCTACGGCTACACGCGCGACTACGCGGTCGAGCGGCTCTATCGCGACAATCGCCTCAATCCGATTCACGAAGGCACGCACGGGATCCAGGCGCTCGACCTGCTGGGCCGCAAGGTCGCGCAGGACGACGGTGCATTGCTGCGCGCGCTCGACGCGCGGATCCGCGCGACAGTCGAACGCGCGCGGGCGCTGGACGTCGGCACCTGCGAGCAGGCCGATGCGCTGGCGCAGCGCTGGGCGCGACTGTGCGAGCTCACGCAGCAGTTGGGCGTGATCGGCGAGCCGCAGAAGCGGCTTGCGAACGCGAGCGTCTATCTCGAAGCGTTCGGCCATCTCGTCGTTGCGTGGCTGTGGCTCGACGTGACGCTCGCCGCGCACGGGCACGGCGGCGATTTCCACGACGGCAAGCGTGCGGCGGCCCGTTACTTTTTCCGCTGGGAATTGCCGAAGGTGGATGCGCAGCTCGATCTGCTGTCGAGCGTCGACACGACGACGCTCGACATGCACGACGCGTGGTTCTGAACGTTGCCGCGCCGACATTCCGGAATGCTGACGATGTGGTGGATGCCGATTCTGCTGGCCACCGCGTGTTCGTCCTGAACCGTTCGTGCGGACATATCCCGCAAACCGTACCGATGCCCGGCCACGCCGCGCAAGGAGAGAGGAGAGCATGAAAGCCCTGTTGTGTACCGCATTCGGCCCGATCGACCGCTTGCGCATCGAGGACGTCGCGATTCCCGAGCCGGCCGCGGGCCAGGTCAGGATACAGGTGAAGGCTGCGTCGCTCAATTTCCCCGACGCGCTGATCGTCCAGGGGTTGTATCAGGTGAAGCCGGCGCTGCCGTTCTCGCCGGGCGCCGAGTTTGCCGGCGTGATCGATGCGGTCGGCGAGGGCGTGACCGCGTGGCGGGCCGGCGATTCGGTGGTCGCGTTCACCGGGCACGGCGGGTTCGCGCAACAGTGCGTGGCCGACGTGCACCAGATCGCCGCGCTGCCGCCGGGCATGACATTCGAGCAGGGCGCGGCGCTCGTGCTCGCGTACGGCACGTCGCTGCACGCATTGCAGCAGCGCGCGCGTCTGCAACAGGGTGAGACGCTGCTCGTGCTGGGCGCGGCGGGCGGCGTCGGGCTCGCCGCGATCGAGATCGCGAAGGCGCTCGGCGCGCGCGTGATCGCGGCGGCATCGAGTGCGGACAAGCTGGCGCTGTGCCGCACCGCGGGCGCCGACGAGACGATCGACTACTCGACCGAAGACCTGCGCCGCCGCGTCGACGAGCTGACCGGCGGGCGCGGCGCCGACGTCGTCTACGATCCGGTGGGCGGCGCATACAGCGAGGCGGCGCTGCGCGCGACCGCGTGGCACGGCCGGTTCCTGGTGGTCGGTTTCGCGGCGGGCGAGATTCCGAAGATCGCGCTGAATCTGGCGCTGCTCAAGGAGCGCGACATTCTCGGCGTGTTCTGGGGCGACGCGGTGCGGCGCGATCCTGCGCAGCATGTCGCGAACATGCGCTTGCTCGCCGAGTGGTTCGCGGCCGGCAAGGTGCGGCCGGCGATCACCGAACGCGTGTCGCTGGCCGGTGCGGCCGACGCGATCGCGCGGATGGCGAACCGGCAGGTGAAGGGCAAGGTGGTGATCCTGCCGGACGCATGATCCGGGCCCGGCGCGTGGCGGCGCGTGGCGCGGCACGCGCCCCATGATGGCATGTGCGTCACGCAGCGTGCGCGGCCGTGTCGACGGTCGCTACGCGATCCGGTTCAGTTCCTCGAAGCCCGCGACGAGTGCATCGAGCAGATGGCGAACGGCGGGCACCATGCCGCGGCGTGTCGGGAAGATCGCGTGAACGAGCGCTGTCGGTGCAGACAGCGCTGGCAGCAGGTGGAGCAGCCGGCCAGCCTGAAGATCGGCGCTCACCAGTTCGCGCGGCAGTTCGGCGACGCCGATGCCGCCGAGCGCCGCAAGCCGCAGGCTCGCCAGATCATCGGTTGCCAGCCGCGGCCGATGGGCGAAGGAGATCGCGCGCCCGTCGGCGTCCGTCAGGCTCCACACGAAACGGTCGCCGCTGCTGGACGTTGAAACCGTCGGCCAGTCCTTCAGGCTGTCGATCGACTCGGGCGCCGGATAACGTGCGGCCAGCGCCGGGCTCGCGACGAGAATCCGGAACGACAGCCCCAGTTGTCGAACCGCGAGATCGGTGTTCTCCAGCGGCGGAACCCTGACGCGGATCGCGAAATCCAGCCCTTCCTCGACCACATCCACGCGCCGGTTGGTCGCATCGAGCAGCACCTGGACCTGCGGATTGTTCTCGATGTATCGCGCCAGAATCTCCGCGACACCGGAACTCAGCAACCCGACGGGACAGCTGATGCGCACGGTGCCCTGCGGCTGCGTGCGCGTGCGATCCACGATGTCCTTCGCGGCCTTCGATTCCGCGACCAGCGCGACGCAATGCTGATGGAACTGCCGCCCGGTTTCCGTTAGCGACAGGCTCCGGCTCGTGCGATTGAGCAGCCGCACGCCGAGCTCCTCCTCGAGCGCACGAATGCGCCGGCTGAGCTTCGATGTTTGCGCGCCGAGGCTGCGGGCGGCGGCCGTGAAGCTCCCGTGTTCGACCACTTCTGCAAAGAGCCGGAGATCGTTCAGATCGGCGATTGGGTTCATGGCGACGGTTCCGTTCGGCGAGATCGTTCTACTAAGAGCAATGATACGTTGCGATTCAGGAGATATGCGAGCGATCTTTGCGAAATTAGCATGCATCCAACGTTCGGTGCTTCGCAAATTGCGGCGAGGCGCCGCCAGGCAACCGCCCGTCGTTCGGGCAGCAGGAAAAAGGATGCGGACATGCTGGCTCATCGGCGTTGGGAAGCACTGGATGCGGCAAATCATGGCTGGCTGCGCGCGAAATACCATTTCGCGGTCACGGCCGACGGCACGCCCGAGCACGCACCGCTGGGCCCGCTGATCGTCTGGAACGACGACGAGATTGCCGTCGGCAGCGGGTTCCCGATGCACGGGCACCGTGACATGGAAATCATCACGTACGTACGCCAGGGCGTGCTCGGTCACCGCGACACCTTGGGATCCGAAGGAACGATCGTCGCGGGCGACGTCCAGGTGATGAGTGCCGGCGCGGGTATCCGTCATGCCGAGTTCAACCGCGGCGACCTGCCGCTCAAGGTCTATCAGATCTGGCTGCGGCCCCGCGCAAGCGGCGGGGCGCCCGGGTGGGACACGAAGCAGTTCCCGAAAGGCGACCGGTCCGGGCGTTTCGTCGTGCTGGCGAGCGGCTTCGCCGGCGACGACGGCGCGCTGCCGATCCGTGCCGATGCACGCGTGCTCGGCGCGACGCTGAAGGCGGGTGAGCAGGTTCGACAGGAGTTGGGCGCATCGCGCCGCGCGTATCTCGTCGCGGCTTCGGGGCGCATCGACGTGAACGGAGAACGCGTGGGGCCGCTCGACGGCGTCGCGATCACGAACGAGACCGCTCTCGACATCACCGCGGTCGAGGATTCCGAGCTGGTGATGGTGGACGCCGGCTGATTGCCTTTATTTTTCAGTCCACCGAATCAATTCATTCAATTTCAGGAGTTCAGCATGGATCGTTACAAGTATCTTCCGCTTCTGGGCCGCATTCTGATCGGCGCGCCGTTTCTGATGAGCGGGTTGAGCAAGCTGGCCGCGCATGCGGCAACCGTCGGCTACATCGCATCCGTCGGCCTGCCGGCACCATCGCTCGCGTTTGTGGTCGCGGTGCTCGTCGAGGCGGGTGGCGGCCTGCTGCTGATGTCGGGTTATCGGGCCCGTCCCGTGGCGTTGGCGATGGCGCTGTTCAGTGTGGTGACCGCGGTGTTCTTCCACCACAACTTCGCCGACCAGAACCAGATGATTCACTTTCTGAAGAATGTGATGATGGCCGGCGGCCTGCTGCAGATCGCGTACTTCGGCGCGGGTGCGTTCAGCCTCGATGCGCGGATCGGGCGCGCGGCGTTGCGTATCGCGCCGGCCGCGTGAGCCGAACGGGCCGATCCTCCGGGGCGATCGGGCGCGTGACCGGCCCAGTCGTCTCGTCGGGATTCCGCTCGGGTCATTCTGACATCCACCCGGTCATGCATCGCAGCGTGCGTCGGCTGGCGCACGCCGGTTCCGTCTCGACCTCGTCGCGACGCTCATCAGGAGTTCAAAATGTCCAAGGTTCTTGTGCTGTATTACTCGTCGTACGGTCATATCGAGGCGCTGGCGGATGCGATGGCCGAAGGCGCACGCGCGGCGGGTGCCACGGTCGACGTCAAGCGGGTACCTGAAACGGTGCCGGAGGCAGTCGCGCAGGCCGCGCACTTCAAGCTCGCGCAGCAGGCGCCGGTTGCGACGGTGGCCGAACTGGCCGACTACGACGCGATCATCGTCGGCACGCCGACCCGCTTCGGCCGCATCTCGTCGCAAATGGCGGCATTCCTGGATCAGGCCGGCGGCCTGTGGATGAGCGGCGCGCTGAACGGCAAGGTCGGCGGCGCATTCACGTCGAGCGCGAGCCAGCACGGCGGCCAGGAAACCACGCTGTTCTCGATCATCACCAACCTGCTGCATTTCGGCATGACGATTGTCGGGCTGCCGTACAGCCACCAGGGGCAAATGACGCTCGACGAAATCGTCGGCGGCGCGCCGTATGGCGCGACCACGATCGCGGGCGGGCAGGGGCAGCGCGCGCCGAGCGCGATCGAGCTGGCCGGCGCGCGTCATCAGGGCGAACTGATCGCGCGAACCGCGAACAAGCTGTTCGACTGAACGTCGGCCGCCCGTCGGTCCGGCGGGGCAGCCGCACTCCATCATTTTCGGATTCGGAAGGGTTGGCGATGAACAACGGTTTGAACGACGGCGGGCGGCACGAGCATGTCGTGATGCATCCGCTCGATCCTGACGATGCGGTGATCGTTGCCGCAATGCGGACCGGCATGCGTGCGATGAAGGGTGCGCGGCTGGGCGTCGAAGCGCGTGACGCGTTCGATGCGACGATGGAAAACGTGCAGCGCCGCGGCGACGTGACGTTCGCGTTCGACACGGTCGGCGGCGTGCCGGGCTATTGGGTGTTTCCCGCGCATGTGCGATCCGGCGACGCGCTGCTTCATCTGCATGGCGGGTGGTTCAATTTCGGATCTGCAGCGGCGTTCCGCCATTTTGTCGCGCAACTGGCCGCGCGGGTCGGCGTCCGGGCCTTCATTCCGGATTACCGGCTGGCGCCCGAGCATCCGTTCCCCGCCGCCATCGACGACGTGCTGGCCTGCTATCGCGGGCTCGCCGAAAAAGGAATTCGCCGGATCGTCGTCACCGGCGACTCGGCCGGCGGTGCGCTCGCGCTGGGGCTCGCATCGCGCGTCGCCGCCGATGCGGTTCGAGCCGATACGACGCTCGCGGGCGTCGCGGCGTTGTCGCCGGTGACGGATCTGACGCTGTCGGGTGCGACTTACGACACGCGTGCGGATGCCGATCCGCTCTTCACGCGCACGCAGGTGTCGGATCTGGTGCACGCGTACCTCGGCGCGGCCGATCCCATGAATCCGTTGGCGTCACCGCTTTACGCGCGGGTAGCGGGCCTGCCAGCGGTGCGGATTCATGTCGGCGACGACGAAGTGTTGCTGGACGATTCGCGTCGATGGGTCGAGCGCGCGGTCGCGGCCGGTGTGGATGCGCGGCTCGACGTGTGGCACGGGATGTCGCATGGGTTTGCCGGCGCGATCGGCAAACTGAAGGCATCCGCACAGGCGCTCGACGCAATCGGCCTGTTTCTCGCCGAACAACTGCAAGCCGACGGCGCTCGGCACGTCGGGTCGCGATCCGACGCGTAGTCGCCGCAACGCTGGCGGTGCAGGAGGATTTGCCGATCGGCATCGTGACCGCGCTGTTCGGCAGCCTGTTCTTCGTCGCGCTGCTGCGCCGCCGCTGAGCGACAGCGCACGCGCTGGCGGCACACCGTCAGGCGAGGGCGGGGGGCTGCCCTGTCATGTGCGTCATCGCGGCGGAGCAGCCGTGCTCGTGCCGGCGCCGGGCGCGTCGGCGTGGGCGAGGTCTTCCGGCACGTCGAAGAAACCGTCCGGCAGCGTTCGCGCGGGCAACGTGATCACGAAGCGTGCGCCGCCGAGCGGTGAATCCTCGAGCCGCACGTCGCCGCCATGCACCAGCGCGACGCGCCGCACGATCGCGAGCCCGAGCCCGAAGCCGCCGGTCTGTCGGTCGCGACTGGAGTCGAGCCGCTGGAACGGTTCGAACACGCGCGTTCGCTCGGCGGCCGGAATGCCGGGGCCGTCGTCGTCCACGCTCAGCACGAGCGCGCCGGACCGGTCGCGGGCTGCGGACAGCAGCACCTTGCGCGACGCGTAGCGCGCGCCGTTGCGGATCAGGTTCAGCAGCGCGCGGGCGACGAGCTTCGGATCGCACACGTGGGTCGCGGGCACGCCGAGCGTCGACACGTCGAGCGCGATCCCGCAATCGGCGATGTCGTTCGCGACGTTGCCGGCGACGCTGTCGATCAGCGCATCGACGACGACCTCCATCGGCACGAGCTGGCTCGCACCCTGTTCGAGCCGGCCGATCGTCAGCAGTTCGGTGACGAGTTCGTCGAGTTCGCGCACGTCGCGCCGCAGCGCGTCGCGGCGTTCGCGCATCCGCTCCGTTTCGTCGGGCTCGGCAAGCAGCGCGAGCCCGAATTCGAGCCGCGCGAGCGGCGTCTTCAGTTCATGCGAGATGCCGTGCATCATGTCGCGCTGCTGCTTGATCGACGCCTCGATGCGCTCGGCCATGTCGTTGAATTGCTGCGACAGCTCGTAGATGTTCGACTTGCCCGACAGCTTCACGCGCGTCGACAGCGTGCCGGTGCCGAATGCGTGTGCGGCATCCTGCAGCTTGCGCAGGTCGCGCCAGTGATAGTGAATCCACAGCACCACCGCGAACAGCGTGGCGAGCGCGAGCAGCAGGTACGCATAGATCTTGATGTCGAGATCGGAGGCCTCGATGGGGCGCGCGTGCAGCACCGAGCCGTCCGCGAGCGGCATGTAGTAATCCTTGCCGTTGTAGCTGATCGCGATCCTGCCGGCATCGAGATCGCGCAGCGGCGCGCCGCTCAATTGCGCGCGGGCGTCGGCCATCGACATGAAACCGAACCCTTCGTTGCCGTGTCTCGCGAGCTCGCGCAGCGCGAGCACGCGCTGCCCGCCCGGATGGCGTTCGAGGTAATCGTTGAGCACGAAGGAATAGGTCGTCAGCGATTCGCGCTGCGCCTGCGCGACGCGCTCGTAGAAGATCCGGTCGAACGACAGCTGGATCAACACGATCGACGCGGCGACGAACAGGATCACGACGAGGTACAGCCTGATCAACGGACGCAGCATTTATTCGTCCCACGCGGAAGGGCTGAACAGGTAGCCGCGGCCCCAGATCGTCTTGATCTTGTGCGGCTCCGATGAAGCATCCTCGAAGCGGCGGCGCAGCTTCGAGATGCCGGAATCGACCGAGCGGTCGAGCCCGTCGAACTCGATTCCGCGCAACTGCTTCAGGATGTCGTCGCGGCTCAGCACGGTGCCGGCCGCGCGCGCGAGGATCAGCAGCAGGTTGAATTCGGCGGTCTTCAGGTCGACCGGCTCGCCGCGCCACGTGACGGTGCGGTTCGGCGGCGAGATCGACAGTTCGCCGAACACGAGCGCTTCGGATACGGCGACCGGCGCTTCCACGGCGGCCGGCTGCGCGCGGCGCAGCAACGCGCGGGCGCGCGCGACGAGCACGCGCGGCTCGATCGGCTTCGTCACGTAGTCGTCGGCACCCGTCTCGAGGCCGGCGACCTGGTCGTAGACGTCCGCGCGCGCGGTCAGGATCAGCACGGGAATGTTGGTGAACGCGCGGATGCGCCGGCAGACTTCCATGCCGTCGAGGTTCGGCAGCATCAGGTCGAGTATCACGAGGGCCGGCTGGTGCTCGCGCACCGCCGCGACGGCGAGGTCGCCGCGCCGCACGACCGTCACCGCGAATTCATAGCCGTCGAGGTATTCGCGGACGAGCTGCGCGAGGCGATCGTCGTCTTCGATCAGCAGTACACGGTATTTGAGCGGATTGTCGTTCATGGGCTCCTCAGGATGCACGCGCGATCTCGGACCCCGGCAGGCCGGTACGCGGCGCGGCACGCGAATTCTATCCGGCGTACCGGCGGCAGTGGCAGCGGTACGACAATCTCGAACAATCGAACACAATTGAGCACAGATTCGCCGCAGATTCGGGACAGTCTCGGCGCAGGGCGACACCTAGACTGCGGGCTCCGTCACTCTTATCTCAATATTGTGCGCCCAATACTCCGCCGCTACCGTTATTGCATGCCGCTCGCCGGCCTGACCCTCGCCGCCGCCGCCCATGCGGAAAACCAGTATTCGATCTCGCTCGGCGGCGGTTTCGCGCCGCGTTACCAAGGCAGCAACCAGTATCGCGGCGTCGTCGCGCCGTCGATTTCCGCAACGTTCGGCAATGGCTTCTTCATCGACGCTAAGCAGGGCGCCGGCTACCGGCTGGACCTGCCGCACGGCGTGTTCGTGTCGGCGGCCGTGAGCTACGATGCGGGCCGCGCGGACGAGAACCGCTTCGACCTGCCGGGCTCCGACTACCTGAAGGGCATGGACCGGATTCCTGGCTCGGTGCTGGTCGGCATACGCGCGGGCGTGACGCTCTTCAATGCGACCGAACTGAGCGTCACGATCGACACACCCGTGACGCACACGTCACGCGGCGTGTCGGGGCACATGGATCTCGCGGTGCCCGTGTTCAAGACCGCGCAGCACGAGATCGTCGTGACGGGCACCGTGCACGCGGGCTCGGGACGCTATACGCAGACGTTCTACGGCGTGACCGACGCTCAGTCGATGACAAGCCGGTTTCGGCCGTATTCGACGAGCGGCGGGATCGACAGCGCGTCGATGGCGGTCGCGTGGAACTGGAACCTGTCGCGGCACTGGTCGGTGCTCGCGACCGGCGGCGTGACGCGGCTGCTCGGCCGCTACGGCGACAGTCCGATCGTCCAGTCGCGCAGCAACTACTACGGCATTGCGGGCGTGACCTACAAGTTCTGAACCGGTTGCCGACGGCGATCCCGAATGCTGCATTGCGTCGGCGTGCATGGGCAGGTGCGATCGATCCGCGCACACCGCTCGATGCGTCGGCGCCGCGCCGTGGCGGCCGATCGCGTGCGGTAACATGCAGGCGGCTTCGGCGTCAGGTCGAGCCCGTGACTCCGGTACGCCGAATCGACGCGACCGGCGCGCGCGAGGCCGCGGTTCGCTGGCCGGCTCCGTCGGGAGATGGCCGGCGACGCGCGGAACCGATCATGCATGCGACGCCCGGTCGGCGAGGAACGCCGCATTTGCCCTGCCGGGCGCGACAGGGAGAAATCGATGAAGAAGACGATCGCGACGATGATGGCACTGGTTGCGGGCGCAACGTTTGCGGGATGTGCGGACATGAACACGAAAATCACGAGCGCGGGCAACCCGCCGGCGAATGGTGGGCAGGCAGGTGCGTCGCAGGCATGCAAGGCGGACGCGGCGCAGGACGATGCGCTGGTCGGCAAGACCGAGGCCGATGCGGCCGCGCAACTCGACGGTTGCCTGTGGCGCGTGCTCGAGCGCGACGGCAAGGCGTTGCCGGGCACGATGGATTACCGACCGGAGCGCCGCAATCTCGGCATTCGCGACGGGAAGGTGATCTGGGTGCGGCGCGGGTGACGGGATGCGCCGGTATCGCGCGCGCGAATGCGCAAGCGAGTGTCGTCGATGTGCATGCGGCATGCGGCATGCGGCATTGCCGCGTTGGCGAGGGTATCGATGACGCTCAAGGCTGGTGCGCACGCTTTGGCACTGGCGGTGCTGGGCGTGCTCGTCGGATGCGGGCGGCATGACGGCGAAGCATCGGCGCAACCGAGTGCTGTGTGCATCACCGGATACAACGAGTACGACCGCAAGCTCCACGAATTCCTGCTCGACGACGCGCACCGGTCGGGATGCTTCGGCAATCCTTCAGCGCGGGAGGCGGGCGAGGCGTTCGGCGGCGGCGGCGGATTCGCATGCGGCTGCAAGGTCACGCCGGGGCAGACGGTGAAATTGTCGTGGGTGTTCGCGCAACCGCTGGCCGATATCCAGCGTGGCGTCCCGGCGGAGCACAAGACGATCGACGTGACGATTCCGCGGCCGGAATCGTCGACGTCGCGTTATCTGCGCGTGTATTTCAGGAAGAACGGCACGGCCGAACTGCAGTGGGTGGACGACATGAACGCGCCCGAACTGCCGCCGACCCGGGAGAAATGATCGCCGCGACACGCGCGCGATCGAGAGCTGATTACTTCGAGATGTACCACAGCGCATCGGTACTGACGCGCGAGGGCTGAGCCGCCGTAGCCGGTGCTTGAGCCGGCGCGGCTGGCGGCGTGTTCGACGTCACGGCCGTCGGCAGCGTGGCCGGAATATTCGACGTCGATGGCGATGCGGCCGCCGATCCCGACGTCGACGGCGTGTTCAGATACCAGAGCGCATCGGTCGATGCCGTGCGTTTTGCCGCCGGATTGGCCGCCGTAGTCGCTGCCGCATCGGCGGACTTCTTCGAATGCGAAGAGGCAGCCGTCGCCGCACCGGGCCGCTGCGCCGCCGTACCCGTCTGCGCGGTCATGCCTGCGCCCCCGGCCGCGCCACGCTGCGCGCGCGCCTCGAACGGCCCGAGCTGGAAGATCAACGTTTGCGCGGGACGCGTCAGGACGGCATATGGAAACTGCAGCTCCCACGACATCAGCACGCGGCCCGACGACGTTTCGGTGAAGATCGCCGGCACGTGCTTCATGTCGCTGAACTGCACGTAGATCCGCGCACCGTCGTCGAAGACCTGGGTCGGCTTCGCCTGGTCCGCGCCCGTGACCGACCATCCGAAGTTGTACGTACCGGCCGGGCCGGCAGGCCCGCCCTGCGGCGGCGGAGGCGGGGCCGGCGATACCGTGCGCGCTCGCGTGGCTTGCGGCGCCGCGACGCTCAGGCTCGCGAACGGGTTGTACGCCTGTTGCTGTTGCGGCGGCGTAAAGGACGGTGGAAGGATGGGCATGGGAGTATCCGGCGAATCCGGCATGGTCCGGATTGCATCATAGACCTTGCGCGCATACGCGAGGCGCTTGTCGGGCGACGCGGAGTTGTACGCGCCGATCGCGTTCCAGTTGGGGCCGAGCTGGCGGATGTTCTGCGACAGGATCCACGCGCCGACATACGCGTTCGTGCACGGATCGAACAGGCTTTCCCGCGTGATGCCTTCGCGCGCGAGCGTCGGCAGCCACGTGCTGTTGATCTGCATCAGGCCGATGTCGACCGTGCCGTTCGTATTGGTGTTGACGGCGTTCGGATTCATCCCCGATTCGACCTGCGCGATGCCGCGCATCAGGCTGACGCTCACGTGCTGGAATGCGGCCGCGTCGTCGAGGCAATCGGCGCGCGCGACGCCGTGCAGCGCGCACGACATCGCAATCGTCGAGGCGATCTTCAGCGTTTCGCGGCTGATCGAACGGGTTGTCTGACACGGCATGGCAGGATGGGGCGGAATCCGGCCGCCCGATGCAAGGAAATGACGAGAGACGCGAAGTTTGCCATAGCGAGCAGACAAATGGCTCGCGTCAAACTTTCCTTTGCAATTGCCCGTGCGCTCGTCGCGCATTTTTATCGCGTCGGATCACCGGTCGTGGCGAAGTTCGATCGGTAAAAATGGCCGTCTTTTCGGCGCATGCGGGTGCAGCGGCGGCGCCCGGAATAATGACGCGCCGCGTCAGTCATTCCGGGAAAACGGTGCTGAATCAAACGGGACGGGAATCGCCCGGCAGTCGGTCTCCGGGCCGTAAAGGGCGATGAAAATGCTATCCAAAGACAACGGCGGCCGACGCCGCCGTGCGGGGGAAAGCGATTCCGGCCGGCCGGGCGGCACTGATCCGCAACGACCACGGCGTCGCCGGGCGCGCGACTCAGGCCGCCCGCGACGGCGAGCGCCGCCGCGATGCCTCTTCAATCAGCCCGGCCAGCACTTGCGCCGGTTCCGACATCGTCCGCCGCGCGCGATGCACGAGCCCGATGTCGCGGTGAAACGTGTGGTGTCCGAGGTCGATCGCGCGCACGCCGGCCGGCCAGCGGCGATACACGGCGGTCTGCGGCACGATCGCGATGCCGACGCCGTTCTCGACCAGCTTGACGATCGCGTCGAGCTCGTCGAGTTCACAGGTGTCGCGCACCGCGATGTGCATCTTCCGCAGAAACCGATCGACCTGGCGGCCGCCGAACGACGCGCGGTCGTAGCGCACGAACGGCTCGCTCGCGAGCAGCGCGGCCCAATCCTTGCCCTTCACGCCGCGCGGCACGATCAGCCGGAACGGCTCCTGCGCGAGCGTCGTCCAGTGCAGGTCGCTCTGCAGCGAAAACGGCGGCCGGATGATCGCGGCCATGTCGATCTCTCCCGCATCGACGCGGTTGACCAGTTCGATCGACAGCCCCGGTATCACGCGCGTGCGGCACGCGGGATGCCGGCGATGGAAATCGGCCAGCGCGGCAGGCAGCAGCGCGCTCTGCACCGACGCGATCGCGCCGATCGTCACGCGCACGGCGGCCGGCGAGCCGGGCGCGGTCGAGCTCAGGTTCTCGTACAGGCCGATCAGTGCCTGCGCCTGGTCGAGCACGTGATGGCCCATCTCGTTGAGACGGGCCGAGCGGCCTTGCCGGTCGAACAGCGCAAAGCCGAGCTCGGCTTCGAGACGCTGCATCTGCGCGCTGACGGCTGCCTGCGTCAGCCCGATACGGTTGCCCGCGGCCGCGAACGTGCCTTCCCGGGCGACGGCGACAAGGGTTTTCAGCTCGCGGATCATTGATCAATTCCGTTTGTGAATCGCAAAACTATATATTGATTTAATTTTCCATTGGCGTTGTCTACCATGGTGCGATCCTCGCGCCACGCGAGCGTTCCTTCACGAGGCAACCATGAGTCTTTCCCCGTTTCACCTGGCGATTCCGGTCTACGACCTGCCGGCCGCGCGCGATTTCTACGGCCGCGTGTTCGGGCTGGAAGAGGGGCGTTCGAGCACGCAGTGGGTCGACTTCGACTTCTACGGGCACCAGCTCGTGATCCACGAGCATCCGAAGACCGCGTCGCAGGAAGGCGCGCATACGAATGCCGTCGACGGTCACGACGTGCCGGTGCCGCATTTCGGGATCGTGCTCGACTGGGCGAGCTGGGAAGCGCTGGCCGAGCGATTGAAATCGTTCGGCGTGGCCTTCGCGATCGAACCGTATGTGCGGTTCAAGGGGCAGGTCGGCGAACAGGCGACGATGTTCCTGTTCGATCCGTGCGGCAATGCGCTCGAGTTCAAGGCGTTCCGCGACATCGGCCAGCTGTTCGCGAAGTGATGCACGGGGCCGTCGGCGCCGATTGAAATTGGGTGCGAGAATGCGGCCTTCGGTCGGGCCGCGCGCAGGCGCTCCGGCCGGCGCCGCGCCGCACGGCATCCGTCCGTGCGCGCCGTTCTCCAAGGAACCCGTATGGACAGTCATATCGCTCCGGTGGAGCTGAAGAAAGCCTACCGTCTCCTCAATCACGGCCCGACCGTGCTCGTGTCGGCCCGCCACGACGGCGTCGACAACGTGATGGCCGCCGCATGGGCGTGCGCGCTGGACTTCCTGCCGCCGAAGCTGACCGTCGTGCTCGACAAAGCCGCGAAGACGCGCGAGCTCGTCGAGCGCAGCGGCACGTTCGTGATCCAGGTGCCGACGGCCGCGCAACTGCAGCTCACGCATGCGGTCGGCAGCCGCAGCCTCGCGGAGCGGCCGGACAAGCTGCGCGAAGCGGGCGTCACGCTGTTCGACGTCGACGGCCACGACCTGCCGTTCGTCGCCGGCTGCTCGGGCTGGCTCGCGTGCAAGCTGATTCCCGAGCCGCACAACCAGCAGGCCTACGACCTGTTCATCGGCGAGGTGGTCGGCGCGTGGTCCGACACGCGCGTGTTTCGCGACGGCCACTGGTATTTCGAATCGGCCGATCCCGCGCTGCGCAGCCTGCACTACATCGCGGGCGGTAACTTCTATGCGATCGGCGAATCGCTGCACGTCGATCCGGACGCGCAGCAAGCATAGGGCGAGTGTTCTTTCCCGATCCGGGCGCGCGGCTCACGCGCGCTTTTTCAGTTCCGCCAGCATCGCTTCGGCGAACGCCTGCGCGACGCGCGGCAGCGTGCGGCCGCGCTTCGTGACGAGCGCGATCGGCCGCACGAACGCGGGATCGTCGATCGGCTTCGCGACCAGTTCGGGTTCGGCGCGCACCTCGCGCGCGGTCGCGGGCAGGATCGTCACGCCGAGGCCGCCGCGCACCATCGCGACGGCCGTCATCATGTAGGTCGGCTCGCACGCGATGTCGGGCGTGCAGCCGGCCGACTCCAGCGCGGCGTCGACGACGCTGCGCACGCTGGTGCCCTGCGCGGTCAGCACGAGCGGCACGCCCGCGATGTCGGCGGTGCTCACGCGGCGCTTGCGCGCGAGCGGATGATCCTTCGGGCACACGGCGACGAGCCGGTCGGCGCCCGCATACAGCACTTCCAGCGATGCATCGAACGTGTCGCCGCCGGTCAGCCCGAGATCGGCTTCCTCGTTGCGCACGAGCGCGGTGACGAGGCTCGCGACGCCGTCGCGGATCTCGAAGCCCGCGCGCGGCACGTCGCGCCGGAACGACTGGATCAGCTCCGGCAGCACGCTGGACGCGAAGGTCGGCAGGCACGCGAGCCGCACCGTGCCGCTCGTGCCTTCGCCAAGCGCGCGCGCATCGCGCAGCACGCGCTCCATGTCGTCGAGCGAGCGCTGCAGCAGCGGCAGCAGCTCGCGCCCGGTCTGCGTGAGCGCGACGCTGCGGCTGTTGCGGTCGAACAGCCGCGCGCCGACGATTTCCTCGAGCCGGCGGATCTGCACGGTCAGCGCCGGCTGCGACAGGTGCAGCCGCGCGGCTGCGCGCGTGAAGTTGCCGGCGTGCGCGACGGTGACGAACGCGCGGATGTCGCGAAGGTTCAGATCCATAATGATTCGTGATTGCTGCGATCAAATCATTTCAATTGTGCTATTGCTGCGCCGACCTTACGCTCGTCTCCAACAAAAGACAAGGTAGGAGACACGGATGCTGCCGTTACTCGGGCTTGGCACGATCGTCGTGCTGCTGGCCGCGATTCTGTCGAAGCGGATGTCGCCGCTCGTCGCGCTGATCATCGTGCCGATCGCGGCGTCGCTGATCGGCGGCTTCGGGCTGCACACCAGCAAATTCGTGATCGACGGGCTGAAGGGCCTCGCGCCCGTGGTCGGGATGTTCGTGTTCGCGATCCTGTATTTCGGGACGATCACCGACGCCGGCACACTCGACCCGATCATCGACCGCATCCTGCGCGCGGTCGGCACGCGGCCGACGCGCATCGTGATGGGCACGACGCTGCTCGCGCTGCTGATCCATCTCGACGGCTCGGGCGCCGTCTGCTTTCTCGTGACGATTCCGGCCGTGCTGCCGCTGTACGACCGGCTGAAGATGGACCGGCGCGTGCTGGCCGCTGCCGTGTCGATGGCCGCGGGCATCAACTTCCTGCCGTGGACCGGGCCGATGATCCGCGCGTCGGCGTCGCTGCACCTGCCGGTGTCGGCGCTGTTCAATCCGCTGATCCCGGTTCAGGCGATCGGGCTCGTGTTCGTGTTCGGCGTCGCGTACTGGCTCGGGCGGCGCGAGGAGAAGCGGCTCGGCCTCACGCGCGACGATGCATCGATCCCGCTGCCGAAGCGCGAACTGACGCCCGACGAGCAGGCGCTGCGCCGGCCGCACCTGTTCTGGTTCAACGTCGTGCTGACGCTCGTCGTGCTCGGCACGATGGTCGTGATGGGCGAGAAGATCCCGCCGGCGATCATGTTCATGGTCGGGCTGTGCATCGCGCTGATGGTGAATTACCCGGACGTCGACATGCAGAGGAAGCGGATCGACGCGCATGCGCGCGCGGCGCTGATGATGGCCGGCATCCTGCTTGCGGCCGGCGTGTTCACGGGGATCATGCAGGGCAGCGGGATGCTGAAGGCGATGGCGCAGGCGGCGGTCGGTTTCGTGCCGCCGTCGATGGCCGGCCACATCCCGGTGGTGCTCGGCGTCGCGTCGATGCCGCTCAGCATGCTGTTCGATCCCGATTCGTTCTACTTCGGCGTGCTGCCGGTGATCGCGGAGGTGGCCGGCCAGCTCGGCGTGCCGGCCGTACAGGTCGGACAGGCCGCGTTGCTCGGCCAGATGACGACCGGGTTTCCGGTCAGCCCGCTGACGCCCGCGACGTTCCTGGTCGTCGGCTTGTGCGGCATCGAGCTGGCCGAGCACCAGAAATTCACGTTCCCGCTGCTGTTCGGCGCCTCGATCGTGATGACGATCGCGTGCGTCGTGCTGGGCATCTTTTGATTTTTCCCGGCGGTGAAACCCGTCGGACGGTGGTACGGACATGACAGCAAAGCAACCTGAACGGTGCGTGCGCATCGGCGCGGGCGCGGGTTACTCGGGCGACCGGATCGAGCCCGCGGTCGAACTGGCCGAACACGGGCAGCTCGACTATCTCGTCTTCGAATGCCTGGCCGAGCGCACGATCGCGATCGCGCAGCAGGCGCGCCGCAAGGATCCGGCGCTCGGCTACGACCCGCTGCTCGACGCGCGCATGCGCGCCGTGCTGCCGGTCGCCGTGCCGAGGGGCGTGCGCATCGTGTCGAACATGGGCGCGGCGAACCCGCGCGCAGCCGCGCAGCGCACTGCACGGATCGCGCAATCGCTCGGCATCGCGGGGCTGAAGGTCGCGGCGGTCGAAGGCGACGACGTGCTCGACGTCGTGCTGCGCGGCGCGTTCCGTTTCGAGGAATCGGGCGACGAAGTCGCCGCGTATCGCGACCGCATCGTGTCCGCGAACGCGTACCTCGGCGCCGCACCGATCATCGACGCGCTCGCGGCCGGTGCGGACGTCGTGCTGACCGGGCGCGTCGCCGATCCGTCGCTGTTCGCCGCGCCGCTGATCCATGCGTTCGGCTGGCGGATGGACGACTGGGACACGCTCGGGCAGGCGACGGTCGTCGGCCATCTGCTCGAATGCGCGGGGCAGGTGACGGGCGGCTATTTCGCCGATCCCGGCTACAAGGACGTGCCGGATCTCGCGCGGCTCGGGTTCCCGATCGGCGAAGTCGCGGCCGACGGCTCGGTCGCGATCACGAAGGTGGCGCACGCGGGCGGCCGCGTGAGCGCGGCGACCTGCAAGGAACAACTGCTCTACGAGATTCACGACCCGGCGCGGTATCTGCAGCCCGATGTCGTCGCGGATTTCACGCGTGTCGCGGTCGCCGAGGAAGCGACCGATCGTGTGCGCGTGACGGGCGGACGCGGCACCGAGCGGCCCGATACGCTGAAGGTGTCGGTGGCTTACGTCGACGGCTATATCGGCGAAGGCCAGATCTCGTACGGCGGCCCCGGCGCGCTCGAACGCGCGCGTCTCGCACTCGACATCGTCCGCGAGCGGCTGGCGCTGACCGGCGTCGCCGCGACCGAGTTGCGCTTCGACCTGATCGGCGTCGATTCGCTGTATGGCGACGCGACGCCGGCCGTGCGCGGCGAGCCGGCCGAGGTGCGCGTGCGGGTGGCCGGCCGCGCGGCGAGTGCCGATGAAGCGGCGCGGATCGGCAATGAAGTCGAGACGCTTTATACGAACGGGCCGGCCGGCGGCGGCGGCGCGTTCAAGTCGACGCGCGAGGTGATCGCGGTGCAGTCGGTGCTGCTGCCGCGCGCGGCCGTGACGCCGTCGTTTTCGTTCGTGGAGGCATGATGCAACTGCGTGAACTCGCGCATGCGCGCACCGGCGACAAGGGCAATACGCTGAACGTGTCGGTCATCTGCCGCGATCCGCGTCATTACGACCATCTGCGCACGCATCTGGATGCCGGCAAGGTGAAGGCGTGGCTCGCGGGCATCGTGCACGGCGACGTCGTGCGCTACGAGTTGCCGGCGCTGGGTGCGTTCAACTTCGTGCTGCGCGATGCGCTCGGCGGCGGCGTGACGCGCTCGCTCGCGCTCGATGCGCACGGCAAGTCGGTCAGTTCGGCGTTGCTGGCGATCGAGGTGCCCGACCCGGCTTGACGGACGGCATCGCCGCCGGGGGGCGGGCACGAGGTCACGGAATCGGCAGCTCGCGACGCCCGTCAGCGTGCTCGATACGCTCGCCGGCGATGTGCAGGCGCTGGTCCTTTCGATAGTCGTGGACCGCGCGCGACGCGGCTAGCCGGTCGAAATCGAGTTCCACCGCGTGACGCGATTCGGTGTCGCCGGCTTCCAAAATCGCATTGCCGAACGGATCGACCGCGAGGCTGCCGCCCGCGAATACGACATCGTGCGTGCTGTCGCCGGCCCGGTTTCGCTACTTTTTTCACCGGTCTGACCAGTCGAACCTCAAGTTGCTTCCCGCGCGGTCGTTAAGGACGATTGAGTGCCCATTTGACCAATCGACAACAACGCGGCAACCGGAGATCACCGTCATCATGCTGTCATCGATTCGCGCCCGAATTCTGGCGACCTGCGTCGCCATCGTGGTCACGGCCCTGGCCGTGACAGGCGGCCTTGTGTACTACGTCGTCAAGCAACACAACGACGCAACCATCGACCAGAACCTGCAGTCCGTCCTGACCGGCCACGCGCTCGCGCTCGACGAGTGGGTCGCGAGCCGCGCGCAGCAGACCCAGGCGCTCGCGGACACGCTGGCGCCGGGCGAAGGCGACCCGCTGCCGGCGCTGACGCTGCTCGGCAAATCGGGCGGCTTCCAGGTGCTCACGCTCGGCCTGCCGGACCGCACGGCGTTCTCGAACGTCCCGCTCGCGGCCGGCTACGATCCGACCGCGCGCCCGTGGTTCAAGCAGGCGGTCGAGGCCGGCCGGCTCGTCGTCACGGCGTTGTACCGCGACGCGTCGACGGGCAAGCCCGCCTTCGCGTTCGCCGCACCGATCGTTCGCGGCGGCACGCTGAAGGGCGTGCTCGCGGCCAGCCTCTATATGGAGCGCGCGAGCGCGATCGTGGCATCGATGCACCCGACGCCGGCGAGCTTCGCGTTCCTGGTCGACAAGAGCGGGCGCCTGATCGCGGGCGCGAAGACCGATCTGATCATGAAGCCGGCCGTCGAGTTGTCGCCCGAACTGACGCCGGAGCGCCTCGCCGGCCTGCAGGCGGCGACCGAACCGGTGGCGATCGACGTGGACGGCGTGACCAAGCTGCTCCGCGCGCGCCCGATCGCCGGGACGGACTGGTCGCTCGTCATGGCGCTCGACCGGTCGGACGTGACGGCCGGCATGCGGGCCGTCGCGACGACGACGCTCATTGCGATCCTCGTCGTCGCCTGCGTCGCGGCAGCGCTCGTCGGCGCACTGACGAATGCGGCATTCAAGCGCGTGCTGCTCGTGCGCGACGCGCTGACCGACGTCGCGAGCGGGAGCGGGGACCTGACGAAGCGGCTGCCGGCCGACGGCGGCGACGAAGCCGCGCAGATCGCGCGCGCCTTCAACATGTTCGCGGAAAAGATCAGTGCGATCCTGCTGCAGATTCGCAGCTTCAGCGAATCCGTGAATGTGGCGAGCGCGGAGATCGCGCAGGGCAACCAGGATCTGTCGAGCCGCACCGAACATGCGGCGTCGAGCCTGCAGGAGACGGCGGCGGCGCTCGAGGAGATCGCCGGCACGGCGCGCAACTCGGCCGATGCGGCCACGCAGGTGAGCCGGCTGGCGGAATCGGCGTCGGGCGTCGCCGTGCGCGGCGGCGAGGTGGTGAGCGAGGTGGTCGCGACGATGGGCGAGATCACGAAGGCGTCGGCCGAGATCTCGAACATCATCGGCGTGATCGACGGCATCGCGTTCCAGACCAACATCCTCGCGCTGAACGCGGCCGTCGAGGCGGCGCGCGCGCACGAGCACGGGCGGGGCTTCGCGGTCGTCGCGGGCGAGGTGCGCACGCTCGCGCAACGCAGCGCGGTGGCGGCCAGGGAAATCAAGCAGTTGATCCAGTCGTCCGTCGAGAAGATCGAGGGCGGTTCGGGGCTCGTGAAGACGGCCGGTGCGACGATGGACGAGATCGTCGAGGGCGTGCGCGGCATCACGAGCGTGATCGCGGAAATGACGGTCGCGGCGAACGAGCAGAGCACCGGGCTCGCACAGGTGAACCAGGCCGTGTCGCAGCTCGATCACTCGACGCAGCAGAACGCGGCGCTCGTCGAGGAATCGGCTGCCGCCGCGGCGCTGTTGCGCGAGCAGGCGGCGCAGCTCGCGCAGACGGTCGGCGAATTCAGGCTCGCGGGTTCGCACCGGGCCGAGACGGCATCGGCGTGATCCGGCCGCGGCGTCGATCGGCCGGATCATCGACAGCCAGAAGCCCGGCTGGTCGAGCGACTCGATGAGCCGTCCGACCGAACGGTGCCATGCGACGTCCTGCAAGGTCAGGTTCGTGCGTCAGTCCGTGTTGGGCCGGTCGGTGCGCGCTTGCGATACCGCGCCGTGCGTGTACGCTACGGGCTCACGGGCGCATGCCAGCGCGCGCGGAGCGGGCCGCGTGCCGCGTGCCGCGTGCATCGACCAGTTGACGCAACCGTCCGTTACACACCTTTCCAATCCGAACGAACCTCGTCATGACTGCCCAGCACCGACAAGAACCCGGCAAGCCGTTCGCGGCTTCGCTAGCCGCACTTGCCGCACTCACGGTGCTCGCCGCGCTCTCCGCGTCGTCGCCCGTCCACGCGGCCGATTCGATTCATCCGGACCGTCAGTTGCAGAAGTTCATTGGCGACAGCTACGGCAAGTGGCGCGCGGACCGCAAGGGCTGGCAGTCGGACGCGGGGGATTCCATATATTCGCCATGCGGCTCGCTGCGCGTCGCGACTGCCGACGGCCCGCGGTATCTGCTCGCGATGTGCGGCGAGACCGAAGCGGCCGTGCAGAACGGAATGCCGGGCATGGACAGCGACGCCACGCCGGGCACGGTCGACCTGTACGTGCTGCAGCCTTCGCCGGACGGCAAGGGGCTCGAAGCGGTGCTGAAGAAGACGGACATCGCGTCCGGCACGCGCGGCGAGCCGGGCACGCTGAGCATCGAGCGGCTCGGGCCGCACCTGTTCGGTTTCGTCATCGGCGACGGCGACTCGCGACAAGGCTATACGCAACGTATCCGCTCGATCTGGCTGCCGTACGGCGATGCGCTGGTGCTGGCGGCGGCGCGCATCAACGAGGCGCTCGACAATGCAGAGTCGAACGAATGCGCGAACGCCCCGGTGCGCTGCGAGGCGCTGCGCTTCGAGATCACGCCGGACCTGACCGGCACCGGCGCCGTCTATCCGTTGATCGTGACCGAAACCGGCACGCGCGGCGATCGCGCGGTCCGGGCGCGTTACGTGGTGAAATTCGACGCGGCGCGCGGCCGCTACGTCGTGCCGAAGGCGGTGCGGGAAGGGTATTGAGCGGTTGCAGCGCGACGCGCAGGCGCGTCGCGCCCTTCGCGCATCACACGTACAGGTAACGCACCAGGTGGAAGAACACCGGCGCGGCAAAACAGATCGAGTCGACGCGATCGAGCATCCCGCCGTGGCCCGCGATCATCGAGCCCCAGTCCTTCGTGCCGAGCGAGCGCTTGACGGCCGACAGCACGAGCCCGCCGACGAAGCCCGCGATCACGATCGCGAGCGAGATCCCGAACGCCGCGCCGAAGCTGAACGGCGTCACGCGATACAGCGACGCGCCGCACAGCGTCGCGAGCAGGCCGCCGCCGACGAAGCCTTCGATCGTCTTCGACGGCGACAGCTGCGGTGCGATCTTGCGGCGCCCGAACAGCTTGCCGACGACGTACTGCAGCACGTCGCTGATCTGCACGACGACCAGGAAGAAGAACAGCAGCAGCGCGTTCTGCCCCGCGTAGCGCGGAATGTCGAGGATCAGCACGGCCGGCGCGTGGCTCAGCCCGTACACGCACACCATCAGCGCCCAGTTGATCTTTGCGTTGCGGCTCAGGAATTCGCGCGTGTCCTGCGTGAGCGCCGACACGAGCGACATCGCGAAGAACAGGTGCACGGGCACGAAGATCGAATACATCCCGTACCAGTTGATCCCGAGCAGCAGGTACTGCACGGGGATCGCGACGAAGAACGCGATGAACAGCGTCGTGTGGTCGCTCGCGGTGGTCGGCGTGAGCGTGATGAATTCGCGCAGCGTCAGGTACGACAGCAGCGCGAACACGAGATACGTGACGTTGTTGCCGAGGCCGATCGCGATGGCCATGATCGCGATCATCGCCCACCACGCGCGGATGCGCTGGTTCAGGTTGACGATGGTCGAGCTCGTGCCGCCGCTGCGCGCGCCGAGGATCGCACCGATCACGGTCGCGACGACGAGCACGCCCGTGACGCCCGCGACCAGTTCCCAGAAGAGAGTTCGCATGGGGATATCCGAAAAAGGGAGAGGAGGGCGCCGCGGTCAGCCCGCGGGCCGCTGCGGCGCGAGCGCGACGACCGCGTCGCGCATGCGGGCGAGGAACGTCGGCTTGTCTTCCTGGTTGCCGAGCGCATCGTTCGCGCCGAAATGCACCTTGCAGATCAGCGGCACGGGCCAGATCGCGCCCTTCGGCATGATGCGCTGCAGGTTCTCGAGATAGACGGGCGCGAGCGCGACGTTCGGGAACTCGGTCGCGAGATGGAACAGCCCGCTCTTGAACGGCTGCGGCAGCACGTCGGCGCCGCGCGTGCCTTCCGGGAAGATGATGATCGAGTGGCCTTGCCGCAGCGCGTCGCGCACCGGTTCGAGCGGGTCGCCGCCGGATTCGCGGTGACGGTCGATCAGCACCACGTTCAGCAGCTTCCGCGCGATGTGGCGCTTCGTGTCGCTGCTGTCCCAGTAGTCGCGCGCGGCGACCGGCCGCACGACGGCGCGTACGTCGCGCGGCAGCGCGGCGAGGATCGCGAGCGTGTCGATGTGGCTCGTATGGTTCGAGAAATAGATCTTCTGCGTCGGGGACGGCGGCGCTTGATGCCAGACCGGATACGCGCCGGCGACGAGCCGCACGATGGACAGCAGGAAGTCGCGCTGCCAGACGTTGACGATGTTCATCGGCGCGGTGCCTCCTGCCTGCATGCCCGGCCGCAGGTGCGGCGGACGGGGTCCCGGAATGCCGGCGCGGCAGGATGCGCGCCGGACGGCCCTTGTTTAAATTTTTTCAAGTTCGTGGCTGCCTGTCGCAGGTCCGCGATAATCGGACGGTTCGCCGTCACACCACGTTGCGTAGCGGCGAATGTGCCGGTCGGCGGCGTGATGATCGGCTGTTGCACGAGTGCCCGTTTGCAGTTCGAATGGATCATCGCTGCGATCGGGCCAGCGGATTATCGCGAGTTTCCGTCAAAAACGCCAGATTGGCGCCGCGCGGGCGGGCCGGGCGCATGCTTGACGCATCGGGGCTGCTCGGCGACGATGGGGGCCGTCCATTGAAGGCCGACGAAGGCCGTTTCGCCGCCCGGGGCATGGCGGCGGGAAACGTGTCCGACTGTGCCGCGCGAAAAATACGAATACGAAACGATGAGCCTCTACGCACTCAAACCCAAATTCCAGGACCGTCTGCGCCCGTTCGCGAATTCGCTCGCCGAACGTGGCGTCACCGCCAACCAGGTCACGCTGTTCGCGGCCGGCGGCTCGATCGTCGTCGGCGCGCTCGCCGGGCTCGGCGTATTCGCCCGCGTGCTGTTCCTGCTGATTCCGTTGTGGCTGTTCGCGCGGATGGCGCTCAACGCGATCGACGGCATGCTCGCGCGCGAACACGGGCAGAAGAGCACGCTCGGCGCATACCTGAACGAGCTGGGCGACATCGTGTCCGATGTCGCGCTCGTGCTGCCGTTCCTTGCCATTTCCGTGTTCGCTCCGGCGGACGTCTGGCTGTTCGCGCTGACGGCGGTGATCGTCGAATGCGCGGGGCTGATCGGGCCGCTCGTCGGCGCAACGCGCCGCTACGACGGCCCGTTCGGCAAGAGCGACCGCGCGCTGGCCCTCGGCGCGTTCGCGCTGTGGATCGGCTTCGGCCTGCCGGTCGGCAGCGTCGCCGCGTGGCTGTGGCGCCTGCTGATCGTGCTGTCGATCGTGACGGTGGTGCGGCGCGTGCAGGCCGGCATCGCCGAAAAGGGCGGTTGACCTACGAGGCGCCGGAGGGCGGCGCCACATGATTCGAATAACGAAACGAGAGAGATCGCATGAGCACACGCACGGCCCGCGAGGGCGACTTCATCACGCACGACGGCGAAACGCTGTTCTATCGTCACTGGCCCGCGACGGGCCCGCGCTGCCGCGGCGCAATCGTGCTGCTGCATCGCGGCCACGAGCATTCGGCGCGCGTCGCGCACCTCGTCGACGAACTCGACCTGCCGGATTTCGCGTTTTTCGCATGGGACGCGCGCGGCCACGGCCGCTCGCCCGGCGCGCGCGGCTATAGCCCGAGCGCGGCCGCATCGGTGCGCGACCTGCAGACCTTCGTCGAGCATATCCGCGACATGCACGGCATCGCGATCGAGGACATGGCCGTGGTCGGCCAGAGCGTCGGCGCCGTGCTCGCAGCGACCTGGGTGCACGACTACGCGCCGCCGATCCGCTGCCTCGTCGTCGCGTCGCCGGCGTTCCACATCAAGCTCTACGTGCCGTTCGCGCGGCCGGGGCTGCGGCTGATGCACAAACTGCGCGGGCTGTTCTACGTGAACAGCTACGTGAAGCCGAAATTCCTCACGCACGATCCCGAGCGGATCGCGAGCTACGCGTCCGATCCGCTGATCACGCGGCCGATCGCGGTCAACATGCTGCTCGACCTGCACGACACCGCGCAGCGGATCGTCGCCGACGCGGCCGCGATCACCGTGCCGACGCAACTGCTGATCTCGGGTGCCGACTGGGTCGTGCATCGCGGCCCGCAGGATCGTTTCTTCGAACGGCTCGGCTCGGCGCGCAAGGAGCGCATCGTGCTGCCGGGCTTCTATCACGACACGCTCGGCGAGCGCGACCGTGCACAGGCGCTTGCGCCGCTGCGCGCGTTCGTACTGCGCGAGTTCGATGCGCCGAGCCCGCGCGTGTCGCTCGCCGACGCCGACCGGCGCGGGGCGTTCCACGACGAATACACGGCGCTCGGCCGCCCGCCCGCGAACGTGTTCGCGCGCGCGTACTGGGCGCTCACGCGCGCCGGCCTGAAGGCGGGCGGCGCGCTGTCGGACGGCATCGCGCTCGGGCTGCGGCTCGGTTTCGATTCGGGCTCGACGCTCGATTACGTGTACCGCAACCGCGCGCAAGGGCGGCTCGGCGTCGGCGCGCTGGTCGACCGCACCTATCTCGATTCGCCGGGCTGGGTCGGCATCCGCCAGCGCAAGGTGCATCTGCAGGAGCTGATCGGCGCGGCGATCGGCCGCCTGCGCGGCCACGGCACGCCGGTGCGGATCGTCGACATCGCGGCCGGCCACGGACGCTACGTGCTCGACGCGATCGCGACGGCCGCCGAGCGCGACGGCGCGGCGCCCGACGACATCACGCTGCGCGACTATAGCCCGCCGAACGTCGAGGCCGGGCGCGTGCTGATCGCCCAGCGCGGGCTCGAGCCGATCGCGCGCTTCGAGCGCGGCGACGCGTTCGACGAGACGTCGCTCGCGACGCTCGAGCCGCGTCCGACGCTCGCGATCGTGTCGGGTCTCTATGAACTGTTCGGCGAGAACGCGCTGATCGAACGTTCTCTGCGCGGGCTCGCGCAGGCCGTGCCGCCGGGCGGCTATCTCGTCTATACGGGGCAGCCGTGGCATCCGCAGCTCGAATTCATCGCACGTGCGCTGAACAATCACCGCGGCGAGGCGACCTGGGTGATGCGCCGCCGCTCGCAGGCCGAGATGGACGAACTCGTCGCGCGCGCCGGCTTCCGCAAGCTCGACCAGCGGATCGACGAGATGGGCATCTTCACGGTCAGCCTCGCGCAGCGGGTCGACGCGTCATGAGCGCGCTCGGCGGCGGCGCGAGCGGCCTCGCCGAGCCGGCGGCCGGCGCGCGCGACGCGTCGTTCGCGCTGCGCTTCGGCTGGCTCGCGGCGATGGGCGTCGTATTCTTCTCGACGTACGGCTTCGCGAACTGGCTCGCCGCGCACCGCGCGGCGGTGCCGACGTTCGCGTTCGGCTGGGAGCACGCGATCCCGTTCGTGCCGTGGACGATCGTGCCGTACTGGTCGATCGATCTTCTGTATGCGCTGTCGTTCTTCTTCTGGACGCGCCGCGACGATCTGCTCGATCACGTGAAGCGCTTGCTCACCGTGCAACTGGTGTCGGTCGCGTGCTTCATCGCATGGCCGCTGCGCTTCGGTTTCGAGCGGCCCGACCCGGGCGGCGTGGCCGGCGCGCTGTTCACGCTGCTGATGGGCTTCGACAAGCCGTTCAACCAGGCGCCGTCGCTGCACATCGGGTTGCTGGTCGTGTTGTGGGCCGTCTATGCGAAGCACCTGCGCGGCACGGTCGCGCGCGTCGTGCTGCATCTGTGGTTCGCGGCGATCGGCGTGTCGGTGCTGACGACCTACCAGCATCACGCGATCGACGTGCCGACCGGCGCGGCCGTCGGCTGTCTCGCGCTGTTCCTGTTTCCGCTGCGCGATGCCTCGGGCCGGCTGCCGGGCGCCGATGCGTCGCCGGGCGCGGCCGGCCGCGCGCTCGCGCGTCGTTATGGGCTCGGCGCGGCGCTGGTCGCGCTCGTGGCGCTCTGGTGCGTGCCGCGTGCGCCGGGCTGGGCGCTGGCGGCGGGGTGGGTCGCGCTGGCGCTCGCGTGCGTCGCGTGGCTCTACCGGCGCGGTGCGCCCGGCGCCTTTCAGAAGGATGCGCACGGGCGTTTCCCGGTCTTCATCCGCTGGCTGCTCGCGCCGACGATCGCCGGCGCGTTCGTCAATTCGCGGCTGTGGACGTTCCGGCAGCCGGCGCCCGTGCGGATCGACGAGCGCGTGTCGATCGGCCGCACGCCGACGACACGCGACGTGCGGCGCCACGGCTTCACGGCGCTGGTCGACCTGACGGCCGAGATGCCGCGCTGGGCGGCGGCCGATGCGTCGCTCGCGTATGCGGCCGTGCCGCAGCTCGATCTCGTCGCGCCGACGGCCACGCAGCTCGCGCAGGCAGTCGCGGCGCTCGAACGCCTGCACGGCGAAGGGCGCGACGTGCTGGTCTGCTGCGCGCTCGGCTACGGGCGCAGCGTGCTGTGCGCGGCCGCGTGGCTCGCCGCACGGCGCGGGCTCGGCGATGCGCGCGACGCGTTTGCCGCGGTGCGCGAGGTGCGGCCGCAAGCGGTGTGTTCGGACGACGGCGTGGCCGTGCTGCAGCACTGGATCGATCGCCGCCGCAGCGCGGGAGGCGTGTGATGCGCGATTCGTCCGCACCGTTCCGGATTGCCGCCGCGCGCGGCGCGCTCGATGCGGGCGCGTGGGCGATCGCGGCCGCGCTGGCCGCGGCCGGCGCGGGCTGGTGGATTGCATCGGGCTGGGCGCCGGCGACGATCGCGCGCGTGCTGCTGGCTGTCGTCAGCACGGGGTCGGGGATCGCGGCGCTGTGGTATGCGGTGCGCATCGAGATCGACCGCCGGCTGTTCGCCGCGCTGGCGCGGGCGGCGGCGGGTGATGCGTCGGTCGACGACGGGCTCGCGGCGCTCGACCGCGCGCTTGCCGATCTCGGCTGGATCGATGCGGCGAAGGCCGGGCGCGCGCTCGACGCGCGCGTGCGCGGCGCGGTCGGGCTGTGCCGGGCCGGCGTGCTGGTCGCGGTCGTGCAGTGGCTCGTGGTCGGGCTCGCGATCGCGGTGCCGCAGGTCGGCTAGCGCGTGTTCGCGTCGATCACGGGCGGGCCTTTGTGCCCACTCTTCGAAAGGATTTCCTTCAGGCGCGCGCCGCACGCTGCGATCGCGTCCGCTTGGCTTCGTACATCGCCTGATCCGCATGCTCGATCAGCGCGTTCATGTCGGTGCCGTCGTCGGGCAGCATCGCGATCCCGACGCTGACGCCGAGCCGCAGCGCGCGCCCCTCGAATTCGAACGGCTCGCCGACTTGCCGCGCGAGCCGCGTGCTTTGCGCATGGGCGTCGTCGCGGTTGCCGATGTTCGGCAGGATCACCGCGAATTCGTCGCCGCCGACGCGCGCGACCGTATCCGAGCGCCGCACCGCGCCCTGCATCCGCGTGGCGATCTCGCGCAGCGCGGCGTCGCCCGCGCGATGGCCGAAACCGTCGTTGATCGGCTTTAGCCCGTCCATGTCGATGTTGAGGATGCCGAGCCGGCCGTTCGCGCGCAGCGCCGTATGCATCGACTGCCGCAGGCGGTCGTAGAACAGCGCGCGGTTCGGCAGGCCCGTGAGCGCGTCGTGCGTCGCGCGCAGGTACAGCTCGTTCGCCTCGTTACGGGCCGCGTGGAACATCGCGGCGGCGATCAGATCGGCGGTCAGCCGCAGCGTGCCGGCGTCGGCCTGCGAGAAGCCGTCGACGTCCGGCGACATCACCTTCAGCACGCCGACCGTCGTGTCGGCATGCGTGAGCGGCATCACGAGCATCGAGCGCAGGCCGACCCGGCGGCATGCGTCGCGATCGACGCGCGGATCGGTTTCCGAATCGACGCAGTGCAGCAACTCGCCGCGCTGCACGCACAGGCCCGACAGGCTGCCCGAGCGCCGCAGCCGCAGGCCGAGCAGCCCGGCGGCCGTACCCGACGCGGCGCGGTACACCATGTCGTCGCCTTCGGCGAATTCGACCGCCGCGGCGCTCGCGCCGGTGAGCAGCGGCACCTGCTCGGCCACATAGGCCATCACGCTGCCGAGGTCGAGACCGAGCTTCGCGATTTCGGTCTGCACCGTGATGATGCGCAACAGCGTATCGGGGGACGGAGTGGCAGTGTCGGCGATTTGATACAAGTCAGTTTTCCACGAAAGAAAGCACGTTCGGCGTCGCGGGATTGCGGTAGCATACGCGCCGCCCAGCGGCAGTGCGGCTTGGGTGGTCTGCAACGGACCGCCGCCGGCCAGCCCCGCACCGCGCCGGCAGTATGCCGTCCGGCCCGTCCGGCGACAACGGCGCAATTCTTACCAATCATGCTTCTCGCGTAGCATTTCCGACCGGATTGAGGCTTTTTTCGCTTCATCGTCGCGAATCGGGGTAAGTTTTGTCCTATTTTTGAGATAGTGTGACGAATGGGCGTGTGCCGGTGCCAGGTGCGCGCGCAAACACGACGACAGCCGATTAAAGAATGTGCCGCTTCATTTCGATAAATGAAGCAGGCCAGTTAGTTGATATGAGGGGAAGCAGTGGGGATGTTCACTCACGGGCATAGCTGCTTTGCGCGCGTCGGGTTCGATGCGACGGATGATCGGATGACCCTGACGAAACGGAGCGGCGCATGAAGCCGGCCGCGTCGCTGTTCGTCCTGTCGATCGCCATGGTCGGCGCTTTTCACACGGCCGCGCTGTCGGCCGCTCCGATGCCGGCGGTGCCGGCGGCCGCCGCGGCGTCCGGCGCCGGTGCCGGTGCTGGTGCCGGTAATGCGGCGGCGCCCGGCGCTGCGTCGGCGCCGGTGCTCGCGGC